>CAMZAY010000025.1 GCA_947304365.1 uncultured Clostridia bacterium
GAGTTTACCTCTTTCAGCGCCTTGAGCGGCGTATCCCATTCGGAAGGATCGGTGTTTTCGATAAGCATGAGCGCTGTCATTATAGCCGTCAATGAGCCGGGCTTTGCGCTGACGTCGGAATTGTTGTCATAGATAACGGCGCCTGTGTCTGCGTCGAAAAGCAGCGCCGGCGTGTTTCCGATATCCTCAAGACCCGTAATGGGCGCGGGAAGCGGGAGCTGCGCGGGACCGGACACGGCGAGCGCCGGCGATACGATCGCCGCCATGAGCACTGATATTATTAAAGCTGAAAGGATCTTTTTCATCATTTGCCTGCGCTTTTGTGAATTTCTTATTACTATTCTAACTTAAAACAGATTATATTTCAATAATCAAGTCTTCAAAAAGCGGTGAATTATTGCATGATGGGATGCTTGGTGTTATAATAATACGATTAAATGGGTCATTGGGCTTAGGAAAAGCGCATCGATCCAAAGAATTCAGTATCGGCTTTTGCGCCGGGAAAGGATGCCCCTTGGGGCATTGATGAAAATGTCAAAGTATTTCGGCACAGACGGCTTCCGCGGCGAAGCCAACGTTGATCTTACGGTCGATCACGCTTTCAGGATAGGCAGGTTCCTCGGCCATTATTTTGAGAGGGACAGACAATGCAGGGTCGTTATCGGCAAGGATACGAGGCTCTCGAGCTATATGTTCGAGTGCGCGCTCACTGCGGGACTCGCTTCCTCCGGTGCGGACGTATATCTTATGCACGTCACCACCACGCCCAGCGTATCGTACATCGCGCGGACGGATTCCTTTGACTGCGGAATCATGATCTCCGCAAGCCATAACCCTTATTTCGATAACGGCATCAAGCTCCTTAACTCCAACGGCGAAAAGATGGAGGACGAGGTGATCAACGAGATAGAGCGTTATCTTGACGGCTCCGTGCCCGAGCCGCCCTATGCCACGCGCGACGCGATCGGTCATGTTGTGGATTACGCCTCCGGCAGGAACCGCTATATCGGCTACATTATTTCCCTTGCCACGCATTCCTATAAGGGGATGCGCATCGGTCTTGACTGCGCCAACGGCTCCACCTGGCAGATCGCCAAAAGCGTTTTCGACGCACTCGGAGCGGAGACCTTCGTTATCGGCTGCGATCCCGACGGTACCAATATCAACATGGACTGCGGTTCAACGCATATCGAAAACCTTCAGCGCCTTGTAAGGGAGAAGCACCTTGATATCGGCTTCGCCTTTGACGGCGACGCGGATAGGTGCCTTGCGGTGGACGACAGGGGCGAGGTCGTCAACGGCGACGCCATCCTTTACGTCTGCGGCAGGCATATGAAGACGAGGGGCAGCCTTGCTAATAATACCGTCGTTACCACGGTCATGAGCAATTTCGGTCTGTATAAGGCGTTCGACGCCGCCGGTATCGCTTATGAAAAGACCGCTGTCGGCGATAAATACGTTTATGAGAACATGCGTGAGAACGGGCATCTCCTCGGCGGTGAGCAGTCCGGTCACATCATTTTCGCCAAATACGCCACCACGGGCGACGGGCTTATCACCGCGATCAAGCTCATGCAGGTCGTAAAGGACCGCAAACTGCCGCTTTCCAAGCTGACCGAGGATCTTGAGGTCTATCCCCAGGTACTCAAGAACGTGAAGGTCACGGACAAGGACCTTACTCTTGCCGATCCCGAAGTGGTAAAGGCGGTCGAGAAGGTCGCTTCCGACCTCGGCGAAAACGGCCGCATACTCTTGAGGAAGAGCGGTACGGAGCCGGTGCTCCGCGTTATGGTGGAAGCGCCCTCGCACGAGATCTGCGAGGCGAAAGTTGACGAGGTCATCGGCGTTATGAAGAGCCGCGGTCTTTTGATCGCGGTCAAGTGAGGCGGCTATGTATAATATTCGTGAGCTTCTCGATCTTGAACATACAAGGGCGGCAAAGCTTTTCGCGGGCAAGCATTTCCCGTGGGAGGTGCTCCCGCTTATTTCCGATTTCATAATCGCCCTGGGAAAGACCCTGCCCGAGGATGAGTTCTTTTCGCCCTCCGAAAATGTGTGGATCGCAAAGGACGCCGTCGTATTCCCGAGCGCTTATATCGCCGGCCCCTGCATAATCGATCACGGGGCGGAGGTTAGGCACTGCGCATTTATCAGGGGCAGCGCCTTCGTCGGCAAAAACTGCGTCGTAGGCAACTCCACAGAGCTAAAGAACGTGATCCTTTTCGATAACGTACAGGTCCCGCATTATAACTACGTCGGCGATTCGATACTGGGCTATAAGGCGCATATGGGCGCGGGCTCAATCACTTCGAACGTAAAGAGCGACAGGTCGCCCGTCGTCGTCAAATCCGGCGTCGAGAATATCGAAACAGGCCGTAAAAAGTTCGGCGCGGTGCTTGGCGACTTTGTTGAGATCGGATGCAATTCCGTACTCAATCCCGGCTCCGTAATAGGCAGGAACTCCACGGTCTATCCCGTTTCCTGCGTAAGGGGCGTCGTGCCCGCGAACAGTATCTACAAGGACCGTGATAATATCGCGCCGAAGGATCCGTCAGAACACGTTGTATAACCCTGCGTCGTTCAGGTGTATCAGGCATTCAAACGCTTTTTCGATATCGTGCAGCTCAACTAAAAGCTGCGCGGTATCTTTCGTTTTGGCAAGCTCAAGCGCCGCCTCCGCAGAGCCGGTGAGCTCGATCACCTTGTTGTGATCGTAAAAGATCATAAGAAGCTCGCTGCTGTCTTCAAGCCTTTCGCAGATCCTTTCGATGCTGACGTACGCTTCGTCGTTATTCTCTGCTAGGGTCGCCGTTACCGCGTTTTCAAGATCCGCCCGGCAGTTATCGTACAGCTTCGATATCAGTATCCCCGGCACGAAGCAGACGAGCAAGATGGCCGCCGCGGATGCGATCAGCGCCGTTATAGTGGCGATCTTTATTGTTTTAAAGCTTCCGTTTTTCATTTTTTGACTCCGTTAAGGGTATGGCCCATCGGTTTGTTTGAGCTTTTTTTAAGCTTGGTTTGAAGCTTTACCGACCCGTCCGGAAGATACTCGGCATAAAAGCATTCGCTCAAGCCTATCCCGCATTCGGTCCGGAGCCTCTTTTCAAGCGAACCGACGCTTATTTCGGCGTCGGAAAGGGCGTCCGTCATGGGTTTTCCGTCGCACACGATAAGGAGCGACGGCGCTTCTTCGCCCTTCTGATCCGCGGGGATAACGCTCAAAGAGCCGTTCGTTTCGAGTATGCAGTATTTGGCGCCCGATATGGAGAATACGTCCTTCAGCCGCAGCTGCTCCGTAAGGTCGCCGAGCGTGTAGTTTGCCGCGCGCATGGCCTCCTCGTCAACGACGCCTTCCGCCGAGATCAGCACCGGCTTTCCGCAGATGAGCTTTCTTACGCCGACCGATTTGAGCGAAAAATGCGCAAGCAGCCTGTGCAGTATGAACAGCGTCAGGATCGGTACCGCGCCGAAGAGCAGGGGTATCGCCGTATCGGAAATAGGCACAGAGGCGACGTCCGCGATAAGCAGAGTGATCACGAGATCGAACGGCTGCATATCGCTTATCTGCCTTTTTCCCATGAGCCGCAGTACGCCGAATACGAGAAGATAGATCAATACCGTTCTGATAAAAGAAGTAAACATGCTTTCCTCCGTTTATCGGTTAGAATGCGCCGCGCGGGATTTTTTATCCTTTTTGATTGAAAAGAGTTGAGGTATGTGATAGAATAACGAAAAATCGGCCCATTCAGCCGGGAAAGGCCGCCCTGCGGCGGATCGGAAATCATGAAAAGGATCTTATCGATATTGCTCGTTACAGCGCTTATGGCTTTTGCCTTTGCCGGATGCGGCAGCTCATACAAGCCCGGGACGGACGATCTTCCCAAATCCGCTTCGGATCCGGAAGTGGTCAAAAAATGGGATGAGTATTCAAAGCTCGACGGCTTGCCCCGCTATACGGGAGCCGGTATTTTTGACAATATCTACGTCGGGGAGGACGGAATGGTAGTCGTTTCGTTCAAGGCGGTCTCCGCAGATGATTTCGAGTCATATGCCCAAAGCTATCTTTCAAATGGGTTCGAACTTGAGGAAGGTTCCTCGATATGGGTCACAAACGGCATGAGCGGCGTGCCGCAATTTAAAAAGGGCAACGCAAGCGTTACCCTTGTTTGGACGATGAACGGGGATCTTGACGTCGGCGCGGAATGATCAGCCGAAGAACCCGATGCTGTCGTAGTATTTGAGTATGAGGGCGGTGTCCTCCTGATAGGAGAGCACGCCCTTTTCCTGTTCGTTGAATTTAAGATAATTGTCGTTTATTTCATTGGATCTTTCCCAGGTCTTCGTGCCGCTGTACCTGTTGTAATATTCGCTGTAATCGTTAAGATCGGCAAGCATACCTTCGGAATATGTGCTGTAAAGCGCCCGGTAAGCCTCCTTATCGGCTTTTGAAAGCGCGTTGCCGCAATGCACCAGCGCATGAATGTAAGCGGAATACTGCACGTTGGGGTCGTCGGAGCCAATGCAGATAAGGAAGCCGATGAAATTCGCGTCCTCCTCATGCGCCCAGCCGATGTAATGCGCCGTCTCGTGCGCGGCGCTGTGAGGAATGTACAGGAACGGCTCCTCGTCGTTTATGCAGGGCTCCTCCGTAAGGAAAATATAGATGCCCGATATGCCGCATTTGGAGAAGTACTGCGAGCTGATCAGCCGGTTCGCCTTCGGACAGTCGGCCTTGAAATCGGGATGCTTTTCGCCATAGCTCACGCAGGCGTCCCTCACGGACGCAAGCGTCTTATCAAGATCCGCGGCGAATATGCCGGAGGTGTCGACCGTGACCTTTTCGCGCAGCTCCCGCGCTTTTCCTGCAAGATGGAGGCAAAGGGCGTTAAGCTCCTCGACCGTGTACTTCCTGTCGGGCAGGGAGAGCTTTTCCTCCACGGGCTGGCGGAACATATTGAAGCCCCACATAACATAGAAGGCGGGGAAGAGGCTGCCGGCAAAAAGTATAAGACTTATGAAAAGCGAGACAAGGCGAACGAACGCCTTTTCTTTTCGTTTGAATACGGCGATCAGCCTTACGATGAACAGCACGACGAAAACGACGGCAAGCGCCGCGGCAAGGAGCTCCCATACGGGAAGCGGCACGATCCGCGTCACGTAAGAGACGACGTTCCTTATCACGGGATAGATCTTTGATGAATAGATCCATTCAACGGTCTTGGGGTGCTTCGCCGCGGCCTTCGTGACAAAGTAGGTTATGGGTATTATCAATAAATGAAGCAGCCTTAACAGCTGTCCGGGGATACTGCTCCGTTTCATTGTTTCCTCCGAATTCTTTTCTAATCGGATTATAACTCCGATACGCTTCGCAGTCAATTGGGCGTTGACGGTAAATATATTCGGTGGTATAATTGATATTAGTAGAAATTTGTACTCATGCGGCGTTTTATATTTCAAACGCCAATTTTCAAGCCGTGAAACGGCAGATCGGAGCAGCAATGTCAAAGAAGTTTTTTGATCCGCTTTCGGGGGTGCATGTTCCTCACAGGAAAAACACCGCCGGGATGGAGCCGGTAAGGATGCCGCCGCCCAAGTCGGTTGTTATCCCCACGGTAATGCATATCGGTGCGCCCGCCAAGCCCATTGTCAAAGCGGGCGACAAGGTGGAGGTCGGTCAGCTCATCGCGGAATCGGGCGGTTTTATTTCCGCGCCGATACATGCTTCCGTTTCGGGCACGGTCAAAAAGGTAGAGGATATCGTGCTCTCGAACGGCAGGAACGCACCCGCGGTGTTCATCGAGTCTGACGGCGAGATGCGGCCCTATTCCGGCATAACCAAGCCGGAGATAAACTCCCTTTCCGATCTGGCGGAGGCCGTCAGGGCAAGCGGAATCGTCGGTCTCGGCGGAGCCGGCTTCCCGACGAGCGTTAAGCTTGCGATAAAGGATATCGACCAGGCGGAGTATTTCCTTATCAACGGCGCCGAGTGCGAGCCGTATATCACCAGCGATACGCGTACGATGCTCGATTTTACCGATCTTGTGGAGAGGGGCGTCCGCCGCATATCCGAGTTTTTGAAGCCCAAGGCCGTCTATATCGGCATTGAGAACAATAAGCCCAAGTCGATCGCGAAGCTCAAAAGACGCTTCGAGGACGATCCGCACATAATCGTTAAGGCGCTCCCGCCCGTTTACCCGCAGGGCGGCGAGAAGGTGCTGATCTACAACACCGTCGGCAGGGTCGTTCCGGAGGGAAAACTTCCGCTTGACGTCGGCGTCATTATTATGAACGTCACCACTCTTGCCAATATCGAGAATTACATCGAGACAGGCATGCCCCTCGTTGAAAAGATAATCACCGTAGACGGCTCCGCCGTGAGGGAACCGAAGAATATCATCGCTCCCATCGGTACGAGGATAAGGGACATCATCGACTTCTGCGGCGGCTTTATGGAGGAACCCGGCAAGCTCCTTTACGGCGGGCCGATGATGGGCATTGCGATGCCCGATCTTGACGCACCCGTGCTGAAGAATACCAACGCGCTGCTTGCGTTCAACAAGAAGGATTCCGAAGTGCCGGAGGAGACCCCGTGCATAAGGTGCGGCAACTGCGTCAATCACTGCCCGATGCGCCTGAATCCGCCCGCGATCGCAAAGGCGTTCAATATGGGCGACGGCGCGGCTCTTTATAAGCAGAGGGTCAATCTTTGCATGGAGTGCGGAGCTTGCGCCTTCGTCTGCCCGGCGCATCAGCGCATCGTGCAGAGGCATAAGCTCGCCAAGGTCATGCTCAGGAACTGGCAGAATTCTCAAAAAGGAGATAAAGCGTAAATGGAGCAGAAAGAGAACAACAATCTTGTGGTTTCCGTTTCGCCGCATATCAATTCCGGGCGTTCAACAAGGGGCGTCATGCTTGACGTTATAATCGCCCTTTGCCCGGCGCTTATTGCGGGAACGGTCATATTCGGCTGGCGTTCGCTGCTCGTTGTCGCGGTCTGCGTCGCCTCCTGCCTTGCGGGGGAGGCGCTGTTCAGCCTTATCACTAAGCGCAAACAGACCGTGGGCGATCTTTCGGCGATAGTCACCGGCATGATACTCGGCTTGAACCTTCCCGCGTCGATCGGCGTTTTCCCGGCGGTAGTCGGCAGCCTTTTCGCGATAATCGTTGTCAAGTGCCTGTTTGGCGGCCTCGGCAAAAACATTGCCAACCCCGCGGCCGCAGCACGCGTTTTCATGCTGCTCGCGTTCTCTAACGCCATGGGCTCTGTCGCGGCGGTAAAGGTCGTTCCCGATACCGTTGCGTCGCCGACGCCCCTTGCGCTTTTCAAAACGGGCGAACTGGCTTCGCTTCCCAAACTCACCGATATGCTCCTCGGCCTTCGCGGCGGCGCGATCGGCGAGACCTGCGCGATCGCTCTCCTTATCGGCTTTGTCTATCTGATGATCCGAAAGGTCATTTCATGGCATACACCCGTCGTCTATATCGGCACGGTCTTCCTGCTTTCCTGGCTTATCTATAAGGACGCCGGCCTTGCGCTTTATCAGGTTCTCTCCGGCGGTCTCCTGATCGGCGCGATTTTCATGGCGACCGATTACGTCACCACGCCCACCTCGAACCTCGGCAAAGCCGTGTTCGGCCTGGGCTGTGCGCTGCTTACGGTGCTGATCAGGAAATTCGGTTCATATCCCGAGGGCGTTTCGTTCTCGATACTTCTCATGAACCTGCTTTCCAATTATATCGATAAGCTTACCAGAAGGAAGCCCCTTGGGGAGGTGAAAGCATGAACAGGCCGAAATTCAACGTAAAGAGCATTATAGTGCTCACGGCGATCTGCCTTATCGTTACGGCGCTGCTTGCCGTCACCAACCATTTCACCGCGCCCATCGTCGAGAAAACGCGTCAGCAGAAGATAGAGGCCTCGCTTAAGGAGGTGCTCCCCGATATGACCAAAATGGAGGAGATCACCGATCTACCCGAGGGGACCCCTTCCACCGTCAAGGCGGTCTACCGGATCAATGACGACGAGTACGCCATAGTGCTTGCGACTTCCTCCGCGTATTCCAGCAAGGATATGGGCATTACGGTCGGCATGTCAAAGGACGGAGAGATACTCGGCGTCAAGCTGACCTCATATTTCGAATCAAAGGATTTCGGCAAGGATACTTACCCGCAGAATTACGTGGGCAAGAACAGCGCGAATTACACGGATGTGGATACTTTCTCGGGCGTGACATATTCATCGAACGCGCTAAAGCGCGCGATAGGCGACGCCTTTGAATGCTTAAAACTTGTGGGAGGGGGTGCTGCTGAATGAAAAAGCTGAGGATCCTTACAAACGGCCTTTTAAAGGAAAATCCCGTATTGGTGCTCGTTCTCGGCACTTGCCCCACGCTCGCTATGAGCGTCAGCGTCGTCAACGCGATCGCAATGGGACTTGCCGCGACCTTCGTGCTCATCTGCTCCAACGCCGTCATTTCGCTTCTTCGCAAGGTGATACCCGACACCGTCAGGATCCCCTGCTACATAGTCGTCATCGCCGGCTTCGTCACGCTGGTCCAGATGCTGATGGAAGCGTATCTGCCCGATCTATACGATATGCTCGGCGTTTATCTGGCGCTGATCGTCGTCAACTGCATCATATTGGGCAGGGCGGAGATGTTCGCCAATAAGCATAACGTGTTGGAGTCCGCGCTTGACGGCCTCGGTATGGGCTTCGGCTTCACGCTTGCTCTGCTTGCAATGGCGATAATCCGTGAGGTGCTCGGCAACGCGAGCTTCGCCGGCCACGCGATCGGCTTCCTCCAGAATTACAAGATCCCCATTCTTGTGGCGCCTCCGGGCGGCTTCCTCGTATTCGGCTGCCTTATCGCGCTCGTTGCCGCCGTTACCCGCGGCAAGGCTCCCAAGAAGAAGACCTTCGACTGCGAAGGCTGCCCCTCCGCGTCGTTCTGCCGTAAGGACTGCGCATCCTGCGGCGTAAATACCGAGAAGGGAGGCGAAGCGAATGGCAACGTTTAAGCTTCTGCTCAAGATAATAATGATGTCCGTACTGGTCAACAACTACGTGCTGTCAAAGTTTTTGGGCATCTGTCCCTTCCTGGGCGTATCCAAAAAACTCGATCAGGCCTCCGGCATGGGCGTAGCGGTCATATTCGTAATGCTGCTTGCCACGGCGGTCACATGGCCCATACAGACCTTCCTGCTCGATAAGTTCAATATGGGCTATCTGCAGACGATCGTGTTCATACTCGTCATCGCCGCCCTCGTGCAGT
>CAMZAY010000026.1 GCA_947304365.1 uncultured Clostridia bacterium
CATGAGTAAATTCAAAGCACATTCGCACTATCTTCATTGCGGGCCCTCTCACATTTTCTCTATCTCTGCACGGAAGGAGTGAAGATACTTCTCCGTCAGACTTATGAGCGCGCCTATCTCATCCTCCGGCCAATCGTCGAATGCGTCAAGCTCCGCCTGAAGAAGCCGTTCGGCGGTGTTCCTTTCGAACTCCCTGCCCTTTTCGGTAAGGTGAACGCGCTTGGAGCGCCCGTCGGCCTGCTCAAGGCGAAGGACCCCCTCCGCCTCAAGCGAGCGGATCGCCGAGTTCACGGTCTGCTTGCTCACGCCGGAGCTCTTGTAAATATCGCTCAGCATACACCCGTCGCCCAGATCGCAGATCGCGTACATCACGATGGATACGCTGTCCGAAATGCCGAGCTTGAGCGACGACGCGTGATACAGCGCGTCGATCTCCGAATGCAGATAGTTAAGCCTTTTGTTTTCATTTTTGTACGTCATTATCGCAGGAAAGCTCCTTCGGTACGAATTCGTACCGAATTACAGTCCTATTTCGTACTGTTGTCAACCCCGTCTTTCCGGGGCCGCGGCCAATGACCGGGGCAGGATGTGCGGCGGCGCTCCTTCGGCGGTCGACCCCCCGCGACAGAAAAGTCCTCGCAGATGCGCCGTTCTCAAAAGAGCACTTGAAAAAAGAGACTGTTTAACGTATAATTAAGCCGTTCCGACCGGCAGCATGGAACAGGTCAGCCGGTGGGCATCGTTTTTAATCAAGCGGGAATGAGCATCCCGGGCCGATCATGTCGGCGCAGGACAGCGGGATATCCCGAGCAAACGAGACCATGCACCCGGCCCGGACGACCGGGTGTATTTTTGAACGGAAGGAGGCGGATCCCCATGGCGGTATCCGACGCTTCGGAACGCAGCGAATATCTTAAGGCGCACGCCGCAGCTCTGAAGGAGAAGAAGGAGCTTGAGGCGCGCGGGCTTTCGCCGTACCCCGCGGTGCTCGAGGAGGTCTTCCCCGGCGTGAAGAACGCCAATCCGATCGAGCTGCCCGTTCAGGAGATACCCGCGGAGCGTATAATCGGCACAAGATCCGCCGACAGGCGGAGCGCGTTCTCGGCCTCGTTCAAGCCGCTTCTGGAGGCGAATACCGAGTTTGCCGCCAAATGGATATCGCTCTGCGAGGAGCATCTTTCCGACGTGGGCCTGCGCGATCCCATAGAGTGCTGGGAATACCTCGGCGACTTTTACGTTGCGGAGGGCAATAAGCGCGTCAGCGTGCTCCGCTGGTTCGGCGCGGTCAAGATCCCCGCGAAGGTCAAGCGCGTACTGCCCGTATCCTCGGACGATCCGCGGGCCGCGGCGTACATCGAGGCCCTCGGCTTTTACAAGGCGACCGGCCTTTACGAGATCCGTTTCAGAAAGCCAGGCGACTGCGCGAGGCTGCTCGCCGCCGCGGGCAAAAAGTCCGGGGACGAATGGACGGACGGCGAAAAAAGACGGCTCGCTTCGGCCTTCCATTATTTCAGGGAGGCGTTCGATCAGCTTGTCGAAAAGGACCCGGGGCTCTTTCCGGAAGAGGCGCTGCTGCTGTTCTTGAAGGTCGTCCCGCTGGATCGGCTTGCCGAGATGGCCCCTGCGGATATCAAGAGAGCGCTTGCCTCGCTTTGGGGCGACGTTAAGGCCTCGTCCGAGCCGGAAGCGATAACGGTGAGCACGATCCCCGCAGGCGACGATAAACGGGGCGTATTATCAAAGCTGATATTCGGCGCGCCGAAGCATCTTTCGATCGCGTTCATATGCCAGAGCGACCCCGAAAACAGCACGTGGACGCGCGGCCATGCGGAGGGCGCATCGTATCTTAAGGGGGCGCTGGGCGACCTTGTCAACGTGGACGTCCGCTTCGGAGCGGACACGCCCGAGAAGGCCGAAGCGCTCATTGACGAAGCCGCGGCGGAGGGCGCGGAGCTTATCTTCACCACAACGCCGCCGCTTCTTGACACAACGCTGAAGGCCGCCGTCAAATACCCGAAGATACGCTTTTATAACTGCTCCGCATGCCAGCCGCTCTCCAGCGTGAAAAGCTATTACTGCCGCACGTACGAGGGGAAATTCATAACCGGCGTGATCGCCGGCGCGCTTGCGGACAACGACCTTGTGGGCTATATCGGCTCCTACCCCATCATGGGCGTGCCCGCATCGATAAACGCTTTCGCGCTGGGCGTACGCATGACGAATCCCCGCGCGAAGATACTGCTCGAGTGGAGCTGCACCGAGGTCGACTGCGTAAAAAAACTGCGCGAAAAGGGCGTAAAGGTGATATCGAACCGCGACATACCCCTGCCCGACGCGGGTCTTTTGAACCGCGGTTGGTACGGCACATTTACGATAGACGAAAACGGCGCGCTCACCCCCGTCGCCTCGCCCGTTTGGGTATGGGGCCGGCTGTACGAGAACATCGTGCGCTCGATACTCTCCGGCAGCGCCGAAAAGAAGGACCATGCAGTGAACTACTGGTGGGGCATGGATTCGGGCGTTATCGACGCCGCGATATCGGAGTTCGTGCCGGACGGCGTGCGCAGGCTCGCGGAAATACTCACGGACAGGCTCAAGAAGGGCGAGCTCGACATATTCGGGCAAAGGCTCGTTTCGCAGGACGGCAGACCGATATCCGACGGAACGGCGCCGCTTTCCTCGCTCGACATACTCAAAATGGATCTGCTTGCCGACAGCGTGATAGGGCGCATACCCGAATATGAGGAGATATTTCCCATGTCGCGCGCGCTCGTGAGAGAGCTTGGCCTTCACAGGGACAGGATACCTCCGGAGGCGGAGCATGAATGAATGAGGATAAATAAGCCCCCCGCGTGAGCCCGTAACGCTCCCGCGGTTTTTTTCGTATTTGCTTTTCGCATATAATATGGTATAATTAAACAGATGCGGCGGCAGCCGTGTTTTTCCCAAACATTTCATTTGAAAGGGCGGCCCTGCCCGGCAGGGCTCTGTATCGAAAAATGATCACTCCCGAAACAGTACTGAACGAAGCCAAAAAGGCGGTCGTCGGCAAGGACAGCGTATTGGAGCTTGCCTTCATCGCCATACTTGCCCGCGGGCACATACTGATAGAGGATATCCCCGGCGTTGGAAAGACCACGATGGCGCTTGCATTCAGCAAGTCGCTCGGCCTTGAGTACAGGCGCGTCCAGTTCACGCCGGACGTTCTGCCCTCCGATATCGTGGGCTTTTCGCTCTATGACAAGGAAACGGGCAAGCTGGTCTACAAGCCCGGCGCGATACTCTGCAACCTCTTCCTTGCGGATGAGCTGAACCGTGCTACGAGCCGTACGCAGTCCGCTCTGCTCGAGGCGATGGAGGAAGGCCGCGTCACGGTGGACGGCATTACGCACGGAGTGCCCGATCCTTTCGTTGTGATCGCAACGCAGAACCCCGTCGGCTCAAGCGGCACGCAGCTCCTGCCCGAGTCGCAGCTTGACCGCTTTATGGTGCGGCTCTCGCTCGGCTACCCCTCGCCCAAGGACGAGCTGACCCTGCTTGAGCGCAAGCAGGACGGCAATCCGCTCGATAAAGTCATCCGCGTAGCCGGAAGCGGCGACCTTGCCGATATGCGCGCCGCGGCCGACCGCGTCTACGCCGACAAGAAGATCATGGAATACGCGATAAGGCTTTCGAACACCTCCCGGACGCACCGCTCCGTGCTGCATGGGGCGAGCCCCCGCGCGACGCTCGCCGTGATTTCCATGGCGAAGGCGCGGGCGTACGTCGCCGGGCGCGATTACGTGATACCGGACGATATCAAATACGTCTATCCGGCTACGATAACCCACCGTCTGCTCATCACGGCGGAGGCGAAAGCCTCCGGCAAGACTGCGGGCGACATCACGGACGAGATCATATCCATGACCGCCCCGCCGGTCGTCTTCTGATGACTGCGCGGAGGATAATCTATATCGCGCTGCTTATCGGGGCAGCGCTGCTTCATTTTGCTTACGGGCAGTATGCGACCCATTTCATACTGCTCTTTTTGCTGCTTGCGCCGGTGTTTTCGGTGCTTATTACGCTGCCCGCGGCCATCAGGGCCCGCGTTACGCTGACCCGCGGCGCGGACGTGCTGCGCGGCAGGGAGACCGGGGTGGGGTTAAGCTTTGATACATTCGGCCTTCTTCCCCCGGAGGGCTGGAGCGCCGTGGTATCGTCGAAAAACCTGTTCACCGGCTCCGAAGGCCCAAAGCATAAGGTGCGCCTTATGGGGCAGAAGAGGTACGAAACGGAGTTCCCGGTCGACTCTTCCGAGATAGGCTCGATACGCTACACGATAAAAAGGGCGTACATATACGACTATCTGGGGCTTGTCCCGATACCCGTCAGGAAGGACGGATATGCGGACGTAACCGTTCTGCCCGACAAGGAACAGCCCGTGCCGGAGCCCGATCTTTTGGAGGCGTCGGCAATGGCGCTGAAGCCCAAGCCCCAGGGCTTTGCGGAGGAGCATGAGCTTCGCCCCTACCACGACGGCGACCCGCTCAATCTGGTCCATTGGAAGCTTACCGCAAAATACGACAGCCTGATACTGCGCGAGCCGCAGGAGGGCGTAAGAAGGCCCATCGTGCTCGTGCTCGACATACCCATACTTTATGAGGATCACCGCAGCGTGCTGGAGCAGTTCAGCTATCTGAGCGACATGCTGCTCGCACAGCAGATATCCTACACCGTGGATTATGACGACGAGCAGGTCATCATCGGCTCTGAAAACGAATATGAGGAGTTCATCAAGCGCGTCCTCTCCCGCCCCATGAAGACGGAGCGCAGCGGCGCCATGTTCAAGACTACGCGGGACGAGCTGGCGTACCGCATAAGTCCGGGAGGGAGGCGAAGGAAATGAAAAGGCTTCCCTGGCTGGAGATAACTGCCGATGCGGCGATCACCGCCTGCTGCGTGATCGCATGCGTCAACGCCCTTCCCACGACTTACGGCGCGGATCACATCACGGATCTTACCGTGATCACTTCGTTCCTGTTCTCGGCGCTGCTCTGCGTGCTGATCCACCGCTTCAAAAAGGCGTGGCCCCTTCCCTGCCTCGGGTTCGCGCTGCTTATCGCGCTTTACGGTGTGCTTGCCCGGCGCGCGGTGTCGAGCGGCGCAAACATTGTATGGTATTCCGCGGCGCGTCTGTGGTCGCTCGATTTCTCGTTCGTACCCACTCCCGCCGTGCCGGAGGCAGTCGAGTACCCGTCGGGCGACGTCGACTCGTTTCTTCTGCTCGCTTCCGCGGTGTTCTCGCTTATAACCTCGGTGCTTGTGATAAAGCCGCGCTCGCCGATACCGGCGCTGCTCGTGCCGATACCCGCTTTTGCGGGCTGCTTCGTTTATACCGACTGCCGCCCCGCGGTGTTTACCGTGGCGCTTGCCGCCGTATACATCGTTTCCGTACTGTTCGCGTGTGAGCTCAAAAAGAGGGACGAGCGTCTTTCCGGCCGCGCAAGGCTCCTGTTCCTGCCGGCGCTGGCCTGCTGCGTGCTGCTGATAACGATAATATCTCCGCAGAAGAGATATGATCCGATACCGTTCTCCGAAAGGCAGAGCTTTTTCGACGTGCTGGGCCCGTGGACAGACGAGCTGTTTTCCCGCGGGAACAACAATCCCACGGACGTCGACCTTACAATGGACGGCGACCGTGAGGTGGACGAATCAAAGGCGTTCTCGGTCAACTGCACCCGGAGAGGGACGTACCTGCTGCGCACGCATTCCTACGGCCGCTACGCGGGCGGCATGTGGAAGGCCGCTCCCCTTTATCTGGAAGACTGGTCGTCCCTTGAACAGCTCGGTCATACTCAAACCGCGCCGACCGCGATACTTCGCGTGCGCGACGCACATATGAAGGACCGCCTTACGCCTTACGCTTTCCTCGCGAGGGAGGAGGTCAAGGTAGGCGAGACCTCCGTCAAATCGGACGGCAGGAGCGCCTACGTTTGGACTTTCATGCCGAGCCTGTTCTTCACCCCGGCGGAGTCCTCCGCCGCGGAGGATAAGTATTACAGCTTCGCGCTCGAGCAATATACGCTGCCCGATGGGCCGGTCAGATCGAAGCTCCTCGATATAGTCGATCAGATGAACGAGATGCCGACGGAATACTATCTGCACGGCGGCTTATGGACGAACGTCTATCATATCGACGTCAACGATCCCTACGGGACGGCGCTGCAGGTCGCCGCATACGTCCGCTCGCACGGGGAATACACGCTCACCCCCGGCAAGACGCCCGCAGGCAGGGATTTTGTCGATTACTTCCTTAACGAAAATCAAAGAGGCTACTGCGTGCATTTCGCAAGCTCCACCGCCGCGCTCCTTCAGGCGATAGGCATCCCCGCGCGATACGTGATCGGCTACCGTGTGGTGATCGATAAGCCGGATACCTGGGTGGACGTGCCGCGCTATGCGGCCCACGCGTGGACAGAGGTCTACGTTAAAGGCGTGGGTTGGCTGCCCATCGAAAGCTCCGCCGGATATTCCTCCGCGATCGGGTATATGCGCGGATACTCCTGGCAGCCCGTTCCCACGGAAACCGAGCCGCCGAAGGACACGCCGCGGCCCGACCTTGCCACGCCCGTGCCCGATATCACGCCGGAGCCCACCGCGAGGCCTACGGCGCGGCCCAGCTCCGGTCCGGTACAGACCGACACGCCCGAGGTCCCCGGCAGGATCAAGCCGCAGAAATGGCTTAAGCCGGCCGCGATAATACTCGGGATAGCCGCCGTTTGGCAGCTTGCGGGCGTGTTCATACGCCTCCGCAGGAGGCGGCTGTTCCGTCAGAAGGATCCGCGGGCGGCAGTGCTCGCCATGCTGAAATACCTTGAGGGGCTTATCCGCTTAGGCGCGGGTCTGCCGGAGGATCACGTCCGGATAAAGCTCGAGGCCGCGTTCTCCAATCACGATATGACGGAGCAGCAGGCAAAGCTTCTGAACTTCGTCCGCTATAACCGGAAGACGCTCCAGAAGCATCATCCGCTGATGCGGTTTATACTGAAATGGGTCATATTCAGGCTGTGATCCCCGCCGCGGCGGGATCCGAACGGCCGAGAGCCTCCCCCCGGGAGGGCATATCAGAATCAAGGAGGAGATACAAATTGAACGTACTTACAACGGACGGACTTTCCAAGATATACAAGGGACATTTTGCGGTAAAAGACGTCTCCATGCATATCGAGAAGGGCGACATCTACGGCTTCGTCGGTGAGAACGGCGCCGGAAAGACTACGCTGATCCGCCTCATAACGGGGCTTGCCGCGCCCACCAAGGGGACGTACTCGCTCTACGGAGTCAAGAACACCTCGAGCGAGATCTATTCCGTGCGCAGGCGCACCGGCGCGATCGTCGAGACGGCGACCATGAGCCGCGGCATGACCGCCATGGAAAACCTCAAGGTGCAGTGCAGCATCACCGGCGTGAGCAAAACGGACGAGGAGCTTGAGGAATTGATCGGGCGCGTCGGGCTTGACTTCAAATCGATAAAGAACAAGAAGGCGGGCAAGTTCTCCCTCGGCATGAGGCAGCGCCTCGGCATAGCGATGGTGATGGTATCGGACGCCGATTTCGTGATACTCGACGAGCCGATGAACGGGCTCGACCCGCAGGGCTTTGTGGAGATGCGCGAGACGATCTTAAGGCTCAATAAAGAGGGCGTCACCTTCCTTATCTCCAGCCACATCCTTTCGGAGCTTGAAAAGGTCTGCACAAAGGTGGGCGTGATCTCCCACGGCGTGCTGCTCGAGGAGATCAGCATGGAGGATCTCCACCTTGCCGCAAGGCGGCGCATACTGATCGGAGCCGATGACGACGCAGCGGTAGAGGCGGCGCTTAAAATGGACGGGCGCTTCCCCGATATAGGCCGGGAGGAAGACAGGCTTGCCGTTTACGGCGACGCGGATATCAACGCGATAATGCGTATCCTCGTCGAAAAGGGACTCGGGATAGGGACCATAAACGTGCTCGATGAAACGATAGAAGACTATTATATCCGTCTTCTCGGAAGGGGGAGGATCGCATGACGAGATTATTGAAAGCCGATATTTACCGCGTGCTCAAAAACAAACTGTCGCTTATCGCGCTGATACTCGCAGTCGCGTTCCCGCTGCTCATAGTGCTTATGTACGCGGGTATCCGCGCCATAAGCGGGCTCAGCGGCGAAGAAGGCGCGGATATCCTCTTCAACGCGAACTCCATAATCGGCTCCGTCTATTCCCTGACGAACAATCTGGGGCTCGTTATCCCCGCGTTTGCGGGCATACTCGTCTGCTCCGACTTCTCGAACGGCACGCTCCGCAACAAGATAATCGCGGGGAACCGCCGTGTGGAGATCTATTTCTCGCACCTGATCGTTTCGATACTGTTCTCGGTCGCGATCATCACGATCTACGCGGCGGCGACGGCGGGGTTTGCGCTCATATTCTTCCCGTTCACCCGCGATCCTTCGCTGAACATGGGGCTTGAGATAATGTACTTCGTGCTGAACGGCACCATGGCATTCGCGTTCATCGCCACCGTTTCGACCATGTTCGCAATGCTTTTCCGCAGCGCCGCGCCGACGATCATATTCACCGTGGTATTCGCCGTCGCGCTGATGGCGATAAACACCGTCGTGATGCTGATCGACTATGAGAAGTTCAAGTACGCGGTCTATTTTATCCCCACCTTTGCCGGGAACATATTCAACCTCAACAATTTCAGCCTGCTCGGTATCTTGAGCCAGGCCTCCGATACCTCCCACGGGGTCATATTCGCGGAGGCAATGCTCTCCTACCTCTTCTTCGGAGCCGTCAACACCGGTATAGGGCTGCTGGTCTTCGGAAAGAGGGACGTTAAATAAAAAGGAGCACGCATATGAAGATCAAGGATTGGTTCATAGTCCAGAAGGAAAAACGCGCCGCGAAAAAGCAGGCGAGGCTTGAGAAGAAGCTTTTGAAAAAAGCCGGAAAGCTCGAGCCGCTCGGCGCAGATACCGAGGGGATCGAGCCGCCCG
>CAMZAY010000027.1 GCA_947304365.1 uncultured Clostridia bacterium
GAACGTGGCATTGGGTATCCCGGCAGATCGTAACAATCTCCGCCTGGCGCTTCGCCGAAATGGACGGTATGGCGATTATGATCTCCTGAACGCGCTTTTTCCTGACGATGGCGGGGATGTCGTCGGTCGTGCCCATGACCTTTACGCCGTCTATGCGAAGGCCGACCTTGGAGGGATTATCGTCCGCAAAAGCAACGGTATAGCAATCGTCCGCGCCGTGCCCGTTGGAGATCTGCGAATGGACGTACGCGCCGAAATAACCCGCGCCGACGATGAGCGTGGGCTTTTTGCCGCGCTGGCTGGAGGGGAGCCCCTCCCTGATCATTCGCCTCAATATCCTGTAACCGAACCTTGAAAGGAATACCATGGCGATGATGAACATTCCCGCAAGGCAGATGCCCATCCTGCTCCTGTTATGGAAGCCGGGATTGAACGTCGCCGGCAGGAAGCTAAGCAGGTAATTGAGCAGTATGGATACCGCCGTGCCGACTCCCGCCGAGGCGATGATCATCATCCCCTCGTTGAGACCGGATACGCTCCAAATGCTGCTGTAAAGCCTGAAAAGAGCGAACGAAAGAATGTACACCGCAACGAATACCGCGACCTGGGTTATCGTGAAATACGCCCTGAACGTGCCGTCGGCGTCAACGACGGTGAATGGGAATATGAAACCTCCCTCAAGCGCTCTTGCGCTGTGAAGCACCCACGCGGCGATGATAAACGCGGCGAAGCAGCATACAGCATCAATCATGACCAGGAAAGCGACTCTCGGGAATCTCTCCCTGAGCAATTTCTTTTCCTTCATTTCAACACCGTCCCTCCGGATCGATTGCATAAAAATCCACCTTTTATTATACATTAAATAGTTCCACAATGCAACATGGAAAAACCGCCTGCGGCGTATCGGAAAACATTGGAAGAAAAAAAGAAAAAGCCCGCCGTTCGGGCTGCCTTGGCGGGCCTTTGGCGGGCTTTGCTTGGCTTTTAATTGCCGTTATATGCGTTTCCAATATCCGCGCCGAGATCGCAGGTGTAAAGGAAGCGGATCTCGTCCCCCTCCTCCGGCTTATAATTCGAGCAGCCGTAATTCGGGAATTCGCCGTTCACGGAGTATTCCCAGCCGCTCGCATAGCCGCAGTCGAACTCGTAGATATTGTTTATCCCCTTGACGTATGCGCTGTGGAACGCGGGCGTGAACGTGGAATCGATATGTATGTTCCTCGCTCTCAGCTCCCTCAAAAGGATATCGTAGACCGAATCGCCGTCGTCAAAGCCGACCGTAACCGTATCGAGTATCACGCCGTCCTCCGGAACGAGCTCTGCCTTGTCGGGATCGAGGTCGTCCATGTTGTTAAGGATCGTTTTGCAGTCGATGTACAGCGTGCAGTGGTTGGGATAGGAGTCCTTCACCGCGGGCTTCGCACAGCCGATAAACGCGAGCAGGACGAGCGCCGCCGTCAAAAGCAGGATCGATTTTTTAGCCATGCTTCTTCCTCCATAATACTAACGCGCAGACCGCGATCGCAGCGGCTGCCGCCGCGGGTATTATCCAATAGAGCTTTTTCACCGGGGCCTTTCCCCCGCCCCCGGGCGCGTCCGTCGCCGCGGGAGCCTCTGTCTGAACGGGCGGCTCGGTCTCGGGCGCATCCGTCGGGACTTCGGCTGGGACTTCTGTCGGGACCTCCGTCGGCGCTTCGGTCGGGACTTCGGTCGGCGTTTCCGTCGGCGCTTCGGTCGGCACGGGAGTGTCCGCGGGTGCTGCGGTGGGCGTCGGTGTTGGAGCCGCGGTGGGCTTTGGCGTGGCGGTGGGTTCAGGCGTCGCGGTCGGCGCGGGGGTCGCATCCGCGATCATGCTTACGTCCGACATATCATAGAGGTCCCGCTGTCCCGATTTGAATCGTGAATAAGCGCAAAGCGAATACGCCGCCTGTTCGGAGGCCATTGCGTTCGTGCCGCCGCCCGAAGAATGGGCGAAGCCCGTGCCGGTGAAATAGGCAAGCAGCGCGTCGAGCGCGGAGCCGCCGGATTTTACGAAGCGCGGATCGGCCGCCGCGTCGATGCCCACGGTGGAAAGCGCCGTTACGACCTGCGAGCTCGATTCGCTCGATTGGGCGCCCATGGTGGAGAATCCGCCGTTGTCGAGCTGTATTTCGGAGAGCTTATCGACGCCCCTCGTCACCGCGGCGCTCGCCTTGGAATATGGCGCGAGCGCGGTTATCACCGCCGCCGTAACGTCCGGATCGGCGACCGTGCCGAGCGACCAGCCTCCGCCGGGTCTTTCGACCGAAAGCAGAAAATCGACGAGCGCATTCTTTGCGGAGGACTCGCCGTACTCTTTCCTTGCGCCGAGAGCGAGGAGCGCGTATGCCGCGCCCGTGGGGCCCTGGCGTTTGACGAAATTGATATCGGTCAGCGGCTCGACCAGGTCGTACCCGGCGACGCTGCGCGCGTTCCTTCCGATCGAGGAGAGCGCGATGACCAGGCGGGAATTCTCCGTCGCCTTATTTGGGTCGAGCGTGCCGGAGCCCGCCGCCCTGACGACGCTCTCTATGGATGCGTAATAATTCTCGCAGTAGCTGCCCGTCGGTCTGACTCTGCCGCTCCTTGCAAGCGCGAAAACGCGCCACTCTCCGCCGACAGAGCCGAAAGCGGGGACCGTGCCGGAGATATAATTGAGCACGGCGGAATATGGCGTCTGCCAATCAGCGGAAGCAAACGCCGAAAACGGCACTGCCGCCAGCAAAAGAATGGCAAGCAGTGCCGAAATAAGCCTGTATCGGAGCTTTCTCATTGAATACCCATCGAGGCGCGGAGAACGACAAGGGCGTCCTCCATAGTGACTTCGCCGTCGCTGTTAACGTCGGCAAGCGCAAGCGCATCCTCATCGAGCTGAGAGATGCCCATGGTGTGACGCATTATGAGGAGCGCATCGTCAGCGCCGACTTCGCCGTCCATATTGACGTCGCCGGGCTCAAACTCACCGGAGCCGTAGAGCGCCGCGATCAATGCGGCAAGCGCCTCGTCAAGCGCTTCCTGGGAAGCGGTGGGATCGTAGAAGAGCGTGATGAAGGCTGTAATCTCATCTATGGCGTTATCGAACATTTCGTCGGTGATGCTTTCGTCAACACCGATCTGCGCGATCGCAGTTGCGGCCGCGTCGCGGCTGACGCCCTCCATGGGGTTATCGAACGCGGGGAACATGCCCCAACCGTCGTTGATGCCGTAATCCATTCCCCAACCGTAAACGGTGAAGATCCAGGTGTAGGAATTGCCGATGGTGACGGTATGCGCGTCCGCGCCGTCGCTCGGGGAAACGTTGTTGTCAAGATACATCCAACCGGAGAAGGTGCTGTACTCCATCTGGGAGAGTATGCCGTCGTCGGTATAGGTACCCGTCCACTCGCCGTAGGCGAAGCCGAGATTCTCCTCCGCCCAAGCGGGATAAACGTCCACCATCTCATGCATGATGTATTCGGGGACAGCGGGCACGGTATCGTAGCACTCGACGCCGGAAAGATAGAAGCCCGATTCAACGGTGCCGCCATGGGTGTACTCCATATCGAGGGCTTCAAAAGCGCGCTCGGTAACAACGGCGACGGAATCCCCCTCGTTTACGGGAACAAGTATGGGATCCACAAGATAGTCCCAACCCATCATTATGGCGGATACGCTGAAGGTGACCCAGCCGTCATATCCTTCGGGTACTTCGGGATAGTCGGGCGCGCCGAACGCGGGAATGCATACGGCAAGCAATGCGGTCATGAGGACCGCGGCAATGATACGTTTGCAGAGTTTCATTTCAACAATACCTCCGTGTCAATTATTAGGGCTCTGCCGCCCCGCCGCTTTGCGGCATATGAGTAAAAACGCTTTCGGGCAGGTCTTCCGGCTCACGGCGTCATGCCTACTCGCCCCGCCTTCCCATGAATGCACACAGTGACGTAATTGGGGCTTTCGTAACCGATAACGGCAGCGGAGACTGCTGCGGATTCGCACCGCATTCCCTTATTCCCGGAACGCTTTTTTACCAAAGTTCAATATAGCATTTTATCGCGCGCTTGTCAATAGCCGACAGCGGCCGTCATGGCGTTATGACCGAGCCTAATAAGTATCGCGAGCACGGCGGCCATGCCGATGACTATGACGCAGGAAAAGTACCATTTGCCGCCCTTGTTGAAGCCGTAAAAATCCTTCCAGCCTCCCCTGTCCTCCTTCACTATCACGACCATCACAAAATAGAGGATCGCGTAATAGACGACGGGTATCATTGCAAACAGCAGGCTGTACCGATCGAGCGTATTTGTGCACTCGAACACGATGAACGTGAGGGCGGCGACAAGCGGCGTGATAAGATGCATATAAAGGCTGCCTCCCTCAAGCAGGAGCTTGAGCCCCGCCGCCGGTGCGAGCAGCGTCATCACGACGGTGAACGTGAGCATGACGGCGGTCGCGCCGGTGAATTTGAACACGCTCATCCAATACGGGGCCGCGGCGTGCCCGGTCACGAGCGATTCAATGTTGAAGTACAGCATAAACAGCGCGGTCAGCGCGGCGATAAGATTCGACTGTACCGTGAAGTATTTAAGGCATTTGAAGCGCTTTACCTTCATGTTGGCGCTGCCGCCCTGCGGGCGTGTGAAATCCGCCATCGCTATAACGGTAAACACGATCACCGCAAGGTTCATCACCGCGGAAACAAGATTGAACACCATTTCCCTGTCCATGGCTTTCCTCCGGAGCTTTTTTTTGATTATAGCATAACCCGGCGCTGCGATTCAAGTCGAAAAGGAAACGGCCGGGGTCTCCCCCGGCCGCAGATCCGATCGATATCAGAATTCCTTTGCTTCAGTCCAGAACTCGTTGCCGTAAATATCGGTAAGGCAGTAGCATACGCGGCATACCGCGCTGCTGTCGATCCTTACGTTGGATACACTGATCCCGCCGCTTACGACGAGCGTGTCGCCGAGGAGATAGCTGGATTCATACTCGCCCGCATAGGTGTAATAATCGCACACAAAGTCGATCTTATCGCCGTCCTTGATCTTTATGAGACCGCGGCCGAGGGTATCCGTTTCACCGTTGGAATAGATGTAACGCGCGCCGGCAACGTAGCCGTTCTTGGTCTCGGGAGTGGAATCGTCGAACACCACGATGATATAGACGAGCTCGTTATTGAGCATAGCGGGTACGCGGCCCGTGATGACGCGGTTGCCGCTGTCCGTAACGTCGCTGATCATGTAGTAGGGAACGATCTGCCCGTTGAGCGCGACCCAGGTGCGGTCGTACTCGATCGCGAGGTCTCCGTCGCCGTCGAAGCGGTAGACGTTGTCCATGCCGAGGTCGATATAACCCTCGCCGTCGTCATAGAAGACGTTGAGCTGAACGGTCTCGACCATTTCCCACTTCTCCTTGGAAAGGCGGAGCACGGAAGCGCCGTTCTTTTCGGTGAGCATCATGTCGTCAGCGTAGATGGCATGCGCATCGTAATAATCGAGGTTGTTCATTACCCTGTCGGAATCGAACCAGCTGGTATCTCCGCCGCCGAGTATCGAGCCGATAAGGCTGCCGGAACCGGAGGACGACGAGCCGCCGCCGAGGAAGCTGCCGAGAAGGCCCGACAGCATATCGGACGAAGAGGTGCTGCTGGTATTGCCGGAGGGCGTGCCGAAGAGCGAGCCGAGCGGCGACGAGGTGCTGTTCGTCGCTATCTGACCGCCCGCGGCAAGGCTGGCGAAGCTCTTTACGCAATCGGTGTAATTGCTGTCCATACCGATGGATTTGTAAAGCGACACCGCGGAATTGACGGTCTTGAAGCTGGTGAACGGGAAGTAGATGGACATACCGTAGGCGTTCGCCATGGACCTTGAGGTGCGGTTATACTTGATGCAGCCCTGAAGCGCTTTGACGAGCTTCTCCGCCTCGCTGCTGCCGATGCCGCTCGCAAGGCCGACAAGGTCGACGTGGTCGATATGCGCGGATGCGCCGAACTCCCTTGCGTCGCTCCTCGCATTGGCGACGACCTCATACTGTTTGCCGTCGAGCATATCGTTGACGCTGCCGGCAAACGCGCTGAACGCGGCGGGAACGGTGCCGTGGAACTCGGCAAGGTCGATGATGGAGAGCGTCGTAGCATCGCCCGCGTTGTTCTTCTTGCAGACGTTGGTAAAGTCGTCGATGATCTGCTTGCCGATATTGACGGTGGACATGGAGGGATCCTTCGAAAGCTCGGTCAGCCAGTTGGTGTAATACCAGCCGCAGCCGGGCTCGGTCTCCTCAGAACCGATGAGGTAATCGGCATACTGCTCGGTAACGAGCGCAGTCTCCATAGTGGCCATGAGGCACGCGTCGAAGCCGATGAAATCGAACGTTGCGCCGCTGTCCTTAAGCGCCTTATTGATCTTGTCAAGGGTCATGGAAGAGCCGCCGACAAGCTGATCGTAGCCGTAGCCGGAGATGGATCCGCCGCCGTGATCCCAGAATATGAGCATATTGCGGTTGGCGGGATAATTCTCGGTGCAGAACTTGATGAAATCGGTAAGGGTCTTGGGATCGGTCATGCTGAGCCTGCCGACGTTGTCGTCAAGGCGCTCGAGCCCGCCCGCCCTTACGCGGTAACGCTGAAGGGTGCTGCCGGAGATGACGGAATTCTTCCAGGTCTTCGTACCGCCGGTCTCGACGATGATGTTCACGTTATCGTCGTTGAGCGTGGCGTGGAGCATCTCGTTAAGATCGTTCGTGGCCATGCCGTACTTCGACTCAAGGTCGGTGCCGCACATATAGACCATGATCGTGATCTTGTCCTGCCCGCCGCCCTTTATTACGGTGCGCTTTGCCCTCGCCTCGCTCGCGACGGAGGTATTGACCGTCTGAACGGAGGTGCTGGCGACCGGCGCAGCGGCGACAGTCGCGTCATTCACGTCAAAATCGTCATAGCCCTGCGCGATGTTCAGCGCGGACAGTCCGCCCATGTCGGTCATTCCGCTGAACATATCCAGGATAGAGCAGCTCTTGCCGCCGATGCACTTGCTGAGTACGACGATAGCGACTATCGCAACGAGCGCGATAATGATGATCTTGAGAAGGCTCGGCTTCCTGACGGCGCCGCCGTTCGAGCCGCCCGAATGGGAGTTGTTGGCGCTGCCGGAGTTTGCCGTGGTCTGCCCGAGCAAGGCGCCCAGCAGATCAAGCCCGCTGCCGCGCTTGCCCTGATACCTCGAATCGTTTTTGGGGACCTTCTGACCGTTGTCCGAGCGGCCGGAATAACCGTCCTCACGGCCGACGGGACCGCCGGTCTCTACCTTTTCACGCTTCTTGATAGTGCCGCTGCCTTCGGTGACATTGGTTTCCCTGCCGCCTGAATTGGGTGTGTTGTTCATAGCATTATTCTCCTGACTGGGATTATTTGTGTGAAAGCACGGCCTTCACACGGGCACTTATGCCTTTGCACTGCAAAGGCTTGGGATCTGATATCATTATAGCATATTTCGCCGAATATTTTAAGCCTGTTTTTGCGAAAAATGCCCTTATTTTCAACTGATGGGCTTTACCGTGCCGACGGATTCCTCATCGGTAAGGAACACGCCGGTATGCGCGGCGTCCGCATAGACGGTGTTCGGTTCCGCCTTGAGGACGTAAGCGAGGGCCGTGTTTTCGCCCGCACGCCCGGACGCATACTCCGCGGCGTCCGCCGAAGAAGCGGACGAGAGCAGTCTGTAAGAATCGATCGCAGCCGAAACGATATCGCCGCTGTACGATATCGCGCATGCGGAGATGAGCGTATCGTAAGTGCCGCCGCCGGCATAATCGAAATGAGGATGCCTGAAGAGCGTTTCGCCGCCTTTTTCGATAGTGTAATAAAGCGGCGACTCGTTGAGCGAGAACACCCTTGTTTCGCAGATCGCCATGCCGCCCTTGAGCTCCGCAAAGCAGGCCCTTACGGCAAGGCCGCTTTCGAGGGTGTGGAGAACGTATGCGCCCTCGTTTACGCCGCTCATGGCCTTGGAAAGGCCTTCATCCGTGACGAAATAGCCGTTGGTATGGCCCGTCCTTTCAACGGCGGAAGCGGTGTACTCGATCTCATAGGCTTCCTTCAGATAGGCAAGGTCTATTACCGGGGCGGTCAGCTCATAATCCCGGGCAAACTGCTTATAGGCTTCCGATACGTCGAAGCGGACGATATGCTCATAGGGATCGACGACCTCGTAAGTGAAGTTGGAAAGATCGCCTACGCACGCGGCGATCGCGGCGATGCGTTCATTCTCGTCCGGATTGAGGAGCGGATCGAAATCGGCCTGCTCCTGAAGCACGCTGATCCCCTGCCACTCCGAGTATAACGCGCCCGCGAACATGTTGAACCTGCCGTTCACGGTGAGCGCGTAAGCGGAATTGAGTATCTCAAAAAGCTCCGCGTCGATCTCTACGTCCTCGCCGGGATGCTGATCGAGATAGGCAAGGTTTTTGAAGCCCTCGTAGGTATTGACCGGGTCGAGCAGCTTATACAGCCTTGCGAGCGCGGCGCTGTAAGCGGAGCGCACCTCGTTTATGGAAGTGCGGATCTCATCGCTGGAACCGTCAAAATAGCAGGTCAGCTCTATCCCGTGCGAATAGGCGAGCGCGTCCGCCACCCTGTCGGCGTCGATCTTGTAATAGCCGGGATCCTTATGAAGATAGGCCTTCATTGCGATCGAAAAGGCGACGACGGCGACGATCACGGCGACGCCCAGCAGCACGCCCCTGATTATGAGCTTGCGCTTGCTTTCCTTATCGGTAAGCGGTTCCTTCGATCTTTTTTTCTTTTCTTTCTTATCGGAGCTCACTTGAAATCCCCTTTTAAAAAGTCAGCCGGCCGCTCCTGCGGCCGGCTGCGGATAAATAGCTTATTGTTCTTCGCCGAAGCGGATCTTCTTATACTTCTCGATCTCGGCGGGACTGCCGAATACGAAGTGGCCGTTGCCGATATCGACG
>CAMZAY010000028.1 GCA_947304365.1 uncultured Clostridia bacterium
AGACCGAGCCCGCTCGACTTCTGCCCGAGCCTGCCGTTATTGCCGGTATAGCCCTTCTCGAATATGCGGGGGAGATCCTCCGCGGCGATGCCGACGCCGGTGTCGGATATCAGGAGGAGCCCGTTCTCCTCCCTTATCGTAACCGTGCCGGAGGGCGTGTATTTGACGGCGTTCGACAGTATCTGCTCCAGCACGCAGACGAACCATTTCTGGTCGGTTACGATGACGGCGTCGGTCTTTAAGTAATCGAGCCGCAAACGCTTTTCGACGAAAAGGGGCGCCTGCTTTCGCACCGCCTCGCGGATGAGCTCGTCGAGCGGAAACTCCCGTATCACAAGATCGTTCGAATCGCTGTTCAGACGTGCGTAGCGGAGCACCATATCGACGTACTGCTCTATCCGCATGAGCTGCGCCGAGAGCGCCAGATCCTCCGGAGTACCGTCCGAGAGCTTGAGCCGCATCACGGCGATAGGCGTTTTTATCTGATGCACCCACGCCGTGTAGTAATCGAGCATATCCTGCTTTTCCGCGTCCGCCTCGGCGGTAAGCCGTTCAAGCTCTGTCCCGAGCGCGGCTATCATGCTTTGGCAGTCCTCCTCCGAAAGGGAATGCGCCTCCGGCAGGGAGCGCCATTCGGTGAGTATGACGGCAAGCGCGCGCTTTCTTTCACGCGCGCGCTTTTTTTCGACGATGAGATCGACGGCGGCGATGAGCGCCAACACAAAGGCGCCTATCGCGAACGCGTAAAAGAAGGGCTCCGCCATTATGCCGTACAGACAGAACACCGCCGCGTTCGCCGCAGTCACCGCGGCGAATACTATGATCGCCGAACGGTTCTTCCTCAAAACTTCCCTGACGAGCTTCATTTTATCATGTACCCGCTTCCCGGCTTCGTGATGATAACGCCGTCGAGCCCGTGCTCCGCAAGCTTTTTCCTGAGCCGCGTCACGTTGACGGTAAGCGTGTTTTCCTCCACAAAACAGTCGTCGTTCCACAGCCGAAGCATCAGCGTGTCACGGCTGACTATCCTGCCGCGGTTCTCAAGCAGGGTGCTCAATATCCTGAACTCGTTCTTGGTAAGATCAATGCGCTCTCCGCCTATTTTGACGCTTCCGTCGCCGGGATCGAGCAGCGCCCCGCAGAACTCGGTCGATACCGAGCCGATCTCGTAGACGCGCCGCAGCACCGCCTGCACCTTTGCGATGAAGAGCATCGGCTCGACGGGCTGTGCAATAAAGTCGTCCCCGCCCATGTTTATCGCCATGACTATGATCATGTCGTCCGAGGCGGAGGAGAGGAACACGATGGGCACGGTGGAGAGCTTTCTTATCTCCTGCGCCCAGTAATAGCCGTTCCGAAAGGGCAGCATAATGTCCATCAGCACGAGGTGCGGATCGAACGCGAGCATTTCTTCGATCACCGAGTGCGGATCGGTCACGGTACGCGCCGCGCAGCCGCAGCCGGCAAGCTGTTTTTCAAGCTCCGCCGCGAGCGCGCGGTCGTCCTCAACTATGAATATGCGGTACATTTGCACCTCCGTATAAAGGCGTGCGCCTTAATGAACTATCCTGTAATAGGTCCTCGCCGTCAAAAGGTACACCGCCGCGTAGACCAGCGCGAATACGGCGAAGGCGGCGAGCGAGCATACGACGAAGAGCGCCGTATTGGTAAGCATGAGCATTTTAAGCAGCTTCAGGAGTATCGGGAAGGCAAACGCCGTGTGGATCCCCGCCGTTATGAGCGGCAGGAAGAACTGCATCACGAGCTGGCTGCCTATCGTGCGCTTTACCGCCTTTTCCTCCATGCCGATCTTCTGCATTATCTGGAAGCGGCGCCTGTCCTCATACCCTTCGGAGATCTGCTTGTAGTAGATTATGAGTATCGTTGCGAACAGGCAGACCGCTCCGAGCAGCATGCCGAGGAACAGGAACGTGCCGTAAAGCTCGAGCACGTTTTTGAGCGATTCCCATTTGGTGTCAAGATCGTATGAAAGACCGTCCGGATATCTCGCCTTCAGCTTTTCGGCGACGGTATTGTTGAAATCTGCGCCGACGGAGCTGACCGCCGCCTCGTCGGCAAAGGTCACGCCGATCCTGTCAGCGAATTCGGAGGCGTGCTCGCCGTAGGCTTCCTTCTGGGCGGTATAGATATCGTTCAGCACGTCGTCGTCCGAAACGACGATACCCACGACGCTGACTATCCCGGAGGTGTTGCTCGCTATGGGAAAATACGCGAGATGCTCCTTTATGCGGTATTCCCTGGTGTTTATCGTGATCGACCCGGGCTGACTGCCGACGTCGTTCATCATGGTGGATATGCGGCAGAAGGCTATTTCGTCCTTTTTGAGCCCCAGACCCTTCGGCTCCGAGATCACGGAGGCGACGCCGCGGATGTTTTTATAAGTATCCTCGGTTATGTAGATGACGTTCGTGATCTCCTCGGCCTTCCAGCCGTCGGTCTCCTTCATCGTGAGCAGTCTGTTGTCCCGCATCAGGTAGGAGACGATGAGCAGCTTTTCGGAATCGACGTGATCTATCTCAACCCCCATCTGAGCGGCGGTCTCGGAAACGATCGCTTTGAGGTCTTCGACGGGGACTCTTTGGGTCCGGTCCTTATCGTTTATAAATGCGGAAAGGTAGAGCTGCTGCGGGTAATTGGTCTCCATGGTGTCCTTAACGCCGCCGTAGAGGCTGACCGTGGTGGAGATCATCACGAGCACGCCCGTCGCAAGTATGGCGATCGAGGCGAGCCCGACGGCGTTTTTCTTCATGCGGAAGAGGAGCCCCGATACCGCGGGCATATGCTTCGGATCGTAGTAGAAGCGCTTGTTTTTCTTGAGCGTCTTGAGCACGAACGCGGAGCCCGAAACGTACAGGAAGTAAGTGCCGACCATGACGAGCAGCACCGCCGCGAAGAAGAGGAATATCGCGGCAAGCGGGCTCTTGACGGTGAGCGAGATATAGTACCCCGCGCCGAGGGAGAGTACTCCCAGGACGAGCAGCGCCCACCTGGTGCGCGGCTCCTTCTCGCCCGTGCGGGCGCCGGAGAGGAGCTCGACGGGTTTAAGCCGCAATATCGAGACCGCGCCTGCAAGGAAGGCGAGCAAGTCGAGCCCGACGAACACGAGCATGGGGAAGAGGACGGTCGGCGCGCTGAGGTAATAAAAGCCCGGCACGGCTCCGGAGCGGAGCAGCCTGCAGATCAGCAGCGAGGAGAGCTTGTAGAAAAGCATGCCGAAGACGACGCCGATGGCGATCGAGACGGCGGAGGCGATGAGCGACTCGAAGAAAAGCACCTTGACTATATGGCGCTTCTCCATGCCGAGCACGTTGTACAGCCCGTATTCGCGCTTCCTCTGCTTCATCAGGAAGCTGTTGACGTAGAGGATCAGTATGAGGGAGAGGAAGCCGATTATGAACGTCCCCATGCCCATGAGCGTCGGCAGCACCGAGCCGCCCACGGCTTCGCCGAGCCGCTTGTCGAGCGCGAGAGTGAAGAGTATGTAAAAGCTTGCGAAAAGCCCCGCCTCCGCAAGTATGCGGGGGACGTAAAGGCGGTAGTTCTTTTTTACGTTGTCGGCGGCGATCTTAGTGTAAAAGCCCTTGCTCACTCGGGATCACCTCCCCGTGCGGAGCATCGTCAGCGTATCGGAGATCTTCCTGTACATCTCCTCATTGGCGGAGCCGCCGCGGTAGAGCTGATGGAACACCACGCCGTCCCTTATGAACAGCACGCGCCCCGCGTGGGAGGCGGCGTCGACGGAGTGAGTGACCATGAGTATCGTCTGCCCGCCCGCGTTGAGACGGGAGAACACGCTCAAAAGCTCCGCGGAGGACTGCGAATCGAGCGCGCCCGTGGGCTCGTCCGCAAGCAGCAGCTTCGGCTCGGTAATTATGGCGCGCGCCGCCGCGGCGCGCTGCTTCTGCCCGCCGGAGACCTCGTAAGGGTATTTGTTAAGTATCGGGGTAATGCCGAGCGCTTCGGCGGCGGAGGCAAGCTTCGCCTCCATCTCCTTCACGCCGGCGCGCCCGAGCACCATGGGCAGCAGTATGTTGTCCATTATCGAGAACGTGTCGAGAAGATCGAATTCCTGGAACACGAAGCCCAGGTTCCTTCTGCGGAACGCCGCCCTTGCGCTTTCCTTTACGGCGGAAAGGTCCATCCCGTCAAGCACGACGCTGCCCGAGGTGGGCTTGTCGAGCGCGGCGAGTATGTTGAGCAGCGTTGTCTTGCCGGAGCCCGACTCGCCCATTATGGCGACGTATTCCCCGCTTTCGACGGAAAAGGTGACGCCCTTGAGCGCCTGTACCTGAGCCCCGCCGAGGCGGGAGGTGTATGTTTTTTTAAGATCTGTGACCTTTAGGATCTCCATGATGATTACCTCCGTTTCGTTTTCGGTCATATCATACCGAAACGGAGGAGCCGGTAAAATCGGATCCGGTGACGAAAATGTGACTTTTTTGTAAGGCGCGGATCATTTGTTCAGCGCGAGTTTGAGGAACTTCGTATCGTTCATTTCCTCGTTCGTCACGTATTCGCCGTCGAAAAACAGCGCGTAGGTCGTGGTCGGCGCGGGGCAGTTCTGCGCCTCTTCGCGGGATGTGATATGCACCGCCTTGAAGGGCACGCCGTTATCCGCCGCCGCCTTTTCGACTATCGGCACGTATTTGGCGTTGAAGGGGCACTGGCTCGTGTAATAGAGCACCCAGCCCTTATCGGGAACGGAGGGATGCTTTGCCGAGTCCCGGAAACGGGGCGGCTCGGCGTCCTTCGAGAGGGGCAGATACCATAGCTCCACTCCGCCCGCGGCGGTATCGCACGGGGCAAAGCCCTTGTGCTTTAGGTATTTGGGATCCGCAAGGAAGGGCCTCTTCTTTGCGGAGGAGAGTATGCAGACGCCCTTTTTGCCGTTTTCTTCCGCGTCATTTATGCAGGCGGAAAGAAGCTCGTTGGAATACCCGTGCCCCTTGAACGAGCCGGATACCCACAGGCAGTCGACGTACAGGTACCCGTCGGCGTCGATAGGCGCCCATGCGTTTTCGGCGGGGATGTATTCTATAAAGCATTTGCCGCGCTCGACGCTCTTCAAGAATACGAGCCCCTCGTCAAAGCGCGCGGAAAGCCACTCCTTCTTCGAGGCGACCTGGATATCCTTGTTGTTCGATATGGCGCAGCAGATATGCTCCTTTTCGATGTTGTCCTTCGTTACCCTGACGTAATCCATAAAAAGCCTCCCTTATACATAAAATGCCGCCCGGGGTGAGCCGGGCGACGAAAGGTTTCAACTGGGCTTATTTCTTCTTCCTCTTGGGCTTGTTGACAAGCTCCTTCATAGCCTTGCCGGGCTTGAAAGCGGGAACCTTGGCGGCCTTGATCTTGATGGTCTCGCCGGTCTGGGGATTCCTGCCGGTGCGGGCTGCGCGCTTCCTTACCTCAAAGGTGCCGAAGCCGGGGAGAGCGACCTTACCGTCGGCGGCAAGACCCTCGTTGATGGATACGAGAACAGCGTCGACGACCTTCTTGGCTTCGACCTTGGTGATCTCCGCCTTCTTTGCTACGACGTCAACTAATTCCAGTTTTGTCATGGTGTAAAAGACTTCCTTTCGTGTATTTTAGGATCGGGTACAGTATACTATGGTTTTTTCCGAAATGCAATAGAAAACTGCAATTTTTGCATTAAAATGAACGAAAAAAGCGCGTATAGGGACGAAAAAAGTCACAAATCGCAGGACGAAGGCGGATCAGAGTTCAAACCTGTAGATCGAAGCGAAACGCTTCCCGTCGGCATAGAGCTCGTTATCCTCGGGGATGAGCGCCGTTCCCAGATACGCGCCTCCCGCCGCGAGGCAGGTCTTTTTCGAGGCGGTATTATCCGGATCGCAGGTGATGAAAAGATGATCCATGCCGTGCTTTTTCGCCTGTCTGAACAGCAGCCGGCAGGCTTTGGCGGCGTAATGTCTGCCCCTGAAGGACGGGTCGATCCCGTAGCCGATGTTGCCGCCGATATAGGTCTTGTCGTTGTGACCGACGCGCAGATCGCAGACGCCGATCTTGATCCCGTCCGCGCGGCAGATGTCGAAATAATAAGCCGGCAGCCACCTCTTTTCGGGCTTTTCGCCGCAGGTCTTCCTGAGCTTAAGGAATATCTCCCCGTCGTTCAGGTCTTCGACGGAAAAGAAGAAGCCTTCGGTCTTCTTTTGTTCGAGCCAATCCTCTTTGGTAAGCAGGCTTACGTGCCCGGTGCGCGTCTCGCCGAGCTGCGGAACGGGCAGGTTTTCGCTCACCCACTGGGGCTTGAAGCCGAGCTTCTCTTGCACGCGGCGCGATTTTTCGTTGCCCTCATAATAGCCGCACCAGATCCTGTTGAGGTTCAGCTCCTCAAAGGCGTGACGGATCACCTCGCGAGAGGCTTCGGGGATCAGGCCGCGCCCCCAATAGGGGACCCCGAGCCAGTAGCCGAGCTCCGCCTCGTCCTCCTTTTCGGCAAGATCGTTGTGATGGAGCCCGATGCTGCCTATCGGAAGCCCCGTCTCCTTCAAAACCACGGCGTAGGTCTCCGGCGCGGAGAGCACGCCGAGTATCACCTCGCGGCTCTGTTCGGCGCTCGTATGGACGGGCCACCCGGCGATCGGGCCCACGCGCGGATCCTTGGCGTATTTATAGCATTCTTCGGCGTCGCCCTCCTCCCACGGGCGGAGGATGAGCCGTTCGGTCTCAAGTATCATTTCGTACTCCTTCGGATCAAAGCTTCCTTAATATGTCCAGAGTGTGGTTCGAAGCGCCGATAAGGTCTTCCCGCTCGCATACGGCAAGGTGGTATTCGATCCATTTGCCGAAAGTCGTATCGTCCATGCCGTCGATAATACCGCTCATGTAATGCGACGCGCCGTCCGTCGCGACGAGCTTGAGCCGCTCGACCGGCATACCGGCGTCAAGCGATGCGATCTCCTCGGGGCGCACCATCTCAAACAGATCCCGTTCGCGGCTGATCGTATGCCAGTCGCGGGTCAGCATGTTTCCGGCAAGCACCTCCTCAAGATGCCCCGCCGCGAAAACGTACTGGATTATTACCGGATCGTTCATGCAGTAAGCGACCATTATAATGCCGCCCTTTTTCGTTACGCGGACCGCCTCCGAAAGCGCACGCAGCTTTTCCTCCCACGTGTAGAGATGATACATCGGTCACAACAGGAGGGTGAGATCGAACGAACCCGTATCGAGCATCGAAAGGTCAAGCGCATTCCCCTCGATGACGCGGATCGGTTCGGAACCGTCGAGCTTTGACTTCAATATCCCGAGATTGTGTTCGAAGAGCTCCACGGCTGTCACGCTGAGCCCCTCTTTGGCGAGCGTAACGCTGTATCTTCCCGTACCCGCGCCGACCTCGAGAACGGACGGCGACGGCACGCCGGCAAGATATTCGCCGATGTATTTCATGGTGGTTATGAATTCCACCGAGCCGTGCTTTGATAAAAGCCTTCCGTCCTCGTCGTGGGTCAGATAGTAGTTTTCAAGTTCGTTCATGTTTTCTCCGATCAGAAGATGCTCGAGATATTCCCGTGGAGCGCAAGCCTTATTATGCCTATCACGACAAGGTGCGCGGGGTAGTAGATATAGAAGAACCACTTCATGCCCTTCCATTTGCCGCGCTCGCCGTTATACATGGCGAGTATCGGTATCGTCAGGAAGGTGAACATCTGCAGCGCTCCGTACAGCTTATCGAGGAAGAAGAAGTAAACGAGCGCGTAAACGAGGCTCCACAGCACGATATCGATCGCCTGGAGCTTGAACTTCCCCCTGTGCGCGTAAAGGAAGAACGGGCACATAACGGCGATGCTCGACCAGTCCGACGGGAAGGCGATAACGCATACCGCGACGGATATTACGAGCTTGACCCATTGGGGGAGCTTTTCAGACCTGCATATCCACACGAGCGCCGCCGCCCACGCGAGCGACCACATGACGCTCGTCTGGTTGAACACGCCGGTGGAGAGCGGAAGGAAGGGGATGCCGAACGCGAAATCGTAGGCAAAATGCGAAATAAGGGCGAATACGAACAGCCTGCCGACGTATTTTCCCATGCTGCGCGTGTAATGGCAGCCCTCCGCGATAAAGAACCACATGATGGGCGCGGTCAGCCTCCCGATTATGTGGAGCGCGATAACGTACCACTCCGTCCGAAGACCCGGGAATATCGCCCAAGCCAGATGGTCTATCGTCATCGCGATAATGGCGATGAGCTTTATTAGGTTGGCATTAAGTATCTTTTTCATTTTCCGTCACAAGCCGTAATTGAGCTTGTCCTCTTCTCGCATCAGGGACGGATCGAACCGGGTCATACAGCCCGCCATATCGTCGTCGACAACAACGTTTTTGCTTGGGAAAAATCCGCAGACCTCCGCATCGGCCGCACGACCTGTCCCGTTGACGAATATGAAGGTGAAGAGGTCTCCCTCCGAGGCCTTTTCGTATTCCGAGCGCGACGTATAGACCTTTAGTCTTCCGCCCTCATAGACCACCGTGGTTTTATTGACGAGGATCAGCGATTTTCCGCGGTCGATATCCGGGAACCAGAACCGGTAATCGGGCGTCGACGTGAGCTCCTGCGTCTCTTTGCGGATGAGAGGCAGTTCAACTATCGAAACCCTGCGCTCTTTAAGCAGTTTGCGGCGTTTTTTGATCATGAAGGGTATCAGGATCAAAAGGATAAGCGCGGCGATACCCGGCGGAAACACGAACAGAAACAGCGGTCCCCAGAGCCCCGGGTCACCCTCGCTGCGGACGAAGCAGCGCGCCGGCCACCAGACAGCAAAGAAAACACATGCCCATTGCACGGCGCTGTTGGCCATTTTGTATATGTGATTCATCACGAAGGAACGTCTTGAGATGTGAGTGGACCTGCCCTCCTGTACTTGGTCCCGCTTGAATGAGATGAGCTCCTTTACGGGACGCGCAGC
>CAMZAY010000029.1 GCA_947304365.1 uncultured Clostridia bacterium
ATGCGCCTGTCTACCGGATCGAGCCCAAGCTCGTCCACGCCGAGCATCTCAAGCCCGCGCATGGCGGTCTCGCAGTCTATGACGCCGGCGCCCTTCACCTGGGCATAGTCGCGCACGCGCTTCAGAAGCCTGTTGGCAACGCGGGGCGTGCCCCTCGAACGGGAGGCGATCTCAAGCGCGCCGTCCTCGGTAATGCCGATATCGAGTATGCCGGCGCTCCTGACGATGATCTCCTTAAGATCCTCGGGCGAATAAAGCTCAAGCTGCTCCTTTATGCCGAACCTGTCGCGCAGCGGAGAGGTCAAAAGCCCCAGCCTCGTGGTCGCGCCGACGAGGGTGAACTTCGGAAGCTCCATCCTGAGGGACCTTGCGGAAGGCCCCTTGCCGATCACTATGTCGTAAGCGAAATCCTCCATAGCGGGGTAGAGGATCTCCTCAACGCTGGCATTCAAACGGTGTATCTCGTCGATGAAGAGGATATCCCCCTCGTTCACGTTGGAGAGTATCGCCGCAAGGTCGCGGCTGTGGGATATCGCGGGGCCGCTCGTGACGGAGAGCTTGCCGCCCATCTCGTTCGAGATGATGGAGGCGAGCGTCGTTTTGCCGAGGCCGGGAGGGCCGTACAGCAGCACGTGGTCGAGCGCCTCGCCCCTGAGCTTCGCGGCCTTCATGTAGACGCCGATATGCTCCTTGACCTTCGATTGACCGATGTATTCGGCAAGGAATTTGGGCCTTAAGCTGTATTCGATTTTCTCGTCCTCCTCCTGAAAGGAAGAGGAGATTATCCTTTCGTCGTAATCCATGGTTTATCTCTTTGAAAGCTCCTTGAGAGCGTTTTTGATCATATCCTCGACCCTGTCGCAGGCGGGGAGGCCGGTGACGACCCTTCCGGCTACCGCGCCGTCGTAGCCGAGCGAAACGAGCGCAGCGATCGCCTCCGCACGGACGGAGGAATTATCATCCGAGACCGCGGCGGCGGGAATGCCCTCCGCTGCGTCGACCTTGCCCTTGAGCTCGAGTATGAGCCTTGCGGCGGTCTTCCTGCCCATGCCCTGAACGCGGTCGAAGGCGGCGGCGTTGTCGGTGACTATCGCGAGGGCGACGTCCTCCGGCGTGAGCACTGAAAGCACGCTCAGCGCCACCTTTGGGCCGATCCTCGATACGCTGATCAGCCTGCGGAACATAGCGCGTTCCTCGTCGGATCTGAAACCGTACAGAGCTACCGCATCCTGCGCGATATGGAAATGGGTATAGAGCTTCGCCGTTTTGCCCGGCAAAAGCTCCCTCAATGTCATGGAGCTGCAGAACAGCTCATACCCGACGCCGGCCGCTTCTATGACGGCGCGGTCGGAAAGGACGGAATCGACTGTGCCTTTGATATGCGCGTACATTACTTTATCCTGTATTCCTCCAGTGACGGTCCGACTGCGCTCGCGTGGCATATCGCCGCGCCGAGGGCGTCCGCCGCATCGTCGGGCTTGGGCACCTTATTGAGCTTCAGCAGGAGCTTGACCATCGTCTGCACCTGGAGCTTGTCCGCGTGCCCGTCGCCCGTGACGTTCATTTTTATCTGCATCGGGGTGTATTCGTAAAGGGGAAGCCCCGCCTGCTGCGCCGCAAGTAGCGCCACTCCGCGCCCGGCGGCGACCTGTATGGCGGTCTTCGCGTTGTGATTGAAGAACAGCTCCTCAAACGCGACATGGTCGGGCTTGTACTTTTCGATAAGCAGAGTCACGCCGCGATGAAGTATCTCCAGCCTTTCGGGGAACGAACGGTCCGCCTTGGTCTCGATCACGCCGTAATCGAGCACGGTAAACTGCCCGCGATCGAATTTGATCAGACCGTAGCCCAGGATAGCGTAGCCGGGATCGATCCCGAGTATGATCATCGCACAAACCTCCACTCATACTGCATACATGTTTATTTTATCATGAGATCGGATATTTTACAAGCACAATGAACAAACTAAATTAAAAATGTAAGGATCGTGAATAATATGAAAAAAACATTGATCCCGCTTATAATTCCGATCGCCGCGGCATTGCTCGCGGGGCTTGTGCTGCTACCCAAAAAGCTTAAGTTTTCGCTTAAGATCAGGACGAAGGGCGTATTCGCCGCGCTGGGTCTCTGCGGCGTCCCGCTGTGGATCGAAATGAGCGCCGTCTACCGTTACCCGGAAGGGATAGTCCTGACCGTAATGGGGAAAAGGATCCCGCTCAAGCTCAAAAAACGCAAACCCAAAGCGCTGCCGCCGCCCGGCGCTGTAAGGCTTAACGCCGTCCGTGTGCAGGGCAGAGCCGGCATATCCGAAAGGCCGGAGCTCTCGGTAATGGCGGCGGGCGCGGCGACGGTTCTGCTCTCAAACGCGCTGTGCGTTTTAATGGCGGAAAGGCCGTCGGTCTTCATCGAACCGTGCTTTACCGATACCGTTCTCACGTTGAACGCCGACGGTATAGCAACGGTCTATCCGGTTAAACTAATCATCGGATACATAAAGCAAAAACGGAGGAATAAAAATGAGTCATCCAATAGAAAACATAATGCAGTCGTCAATGGAGGAGATAAAGCGGCTCGCGGACGTAAACACCGTGATCGGTTCGCCGATAATCACGGAGGATCATACGATGATACTGCCCGTGTCGAAGGTAGCGCTTGGGCTCCTTGTCGGCGGCGGAGAATACGCCGCGGCGACGCCGATCAAAAAAAGCTCGCTTGATACGCGCAGCGAAAGTGAATACCCCTTCATAGGCGCTTCAACAGTCGGCATGAGCCTTACGCCGCTCGCGTTCCTCGCCGTGCAGAACGGCACCGTGCGCGTGCTACCCGCAAAGGAGGACTGCCCTGCCGACAGGCTCATAGACCTTGCGCCGCAGGTCATAGAGGCCGCCGAACGCATGATAAAGGAATATGCGGATAGGCCTCCGAAGGAGAGCCCGAAGGAGAACGCCCCCGCTCCCGAAAAGAAGGAAAAGAAGGTGTATGCAAAACGCAGGCTGCGCCGCGACCGCAAGCCGTTCACGTACGAGATCGAATACGAAACGACGGGGGATGAGGTCGAGTGAGGCCAAACGCAAGCCTCCGGCTCTTTGCCGTTATCATGATCGCCGCGGTAGTCGCGTTCCTCGCACTGCCCGGAAGGAGCGAGCCCGTTTTTGCGGCGGACAGCGCAAAGGCGATGGCGCTTATGGAGTGTGAGACCGGCGCGTTCATTGCCGAGAAGAACGCCGATGAGCGCCTTCCCATGGCGAGCACGACGAAGATAATGACCGCCCTCGTTGTGCTGGAGAACTGCCGTATGGACGATATGGTGTTCGTTCCCGACGAAGCGGTCGGTACGGAGGGTTCGTCGGTATATCTGCAGAATAACGAAAGGATCAGCGTGGAAGATCTGCTCTACGGGCTGATGCTCGCCTCCGGCAACGACGCGGCGGTCGCGCTTGCGGTGCACGTCGGCGGCAGTACGGAGGGTTTCGCCGCGTTGATGAACAAAAGGGCGGAGGAGCTCGGGCTCGAGAATACGCACTTCGTAACTCCGAACGGGCTGAACGATCCCGAACATTACACCACCGCGCGCGAGCTCTGTATGATCGCCCGCGAGGCGATAAGGAACGAAGCGTTCAGGGCCATCGTTTCGACCAAATATCACCGCACGGCAAGCGGCGCTCATGAGCGCACCTTCAAGAACAAGAATGCGCTGCTGTGGGACTTCGACGGCGCGTTCGGAGTGAAGACCGGCTACACTATGGCTGCGGGAAGATGCCTCGTCTTCGGCGCGGAGAGGGACGGTATGACGCTTGTGGGAGCGCTTCTTAACTGCCGCCCCATGTTCGAGACCGCGTCGGAACTGCTCGAGACCGCATTCGAAACATACGAAAACGCCCGGATCGTAAGCGCCGGCTCGGTGATAATGCGCGTTAAAGTCGAAAACAGTGACGATTGCATATTGGAAATTGCCGCAAAAGATAGTATAATAGCATTGTTGAAGAAGGACGCCGCGCGTTCGTTTCGCGTCGAGACAGAGCTTTACGGTCCGGTAGCCGCGCCCGTAAAGGCGGGGCAGGCGCTCGGCAGGCTCCGCGTATTCAGCTCGGAAGAGCTGATAGGCGAAACGGAGCTGATAGCCGGAGCGGATATTCGGGAACGCGATATCTTATGGTGGTTCAGGCTCCTCTTCAAACGAATGACGGCATGATGCGATCGGAGCGAGGGAATTGAGACTTCAAAAGTTTTTGGCGGACGCGGGGATAGCCTCCCGCAGAAAATGCGAGGAACTTATTAAAGAGGGAAGGGTCACGGTGAACGGCGCCGCGGCAGAGCTCGGCTGCACCGTTACGGAGGACGACTGTGTGCTTTTTGACGGCGTGCGCGTCCGTCCCTCCGCCCAAAAGGTCGTCTACGCGTTCTACAAGCCCAAAAACGTGATCTGCACTTCTTCCGAAAAAGAGGACAGGATAAAGGTAATCGACTATTTTAAGGACGTTCCCGAAAGGCTCTATACGGTCGGCCGCCTCGACTACGACTCCGAAGGGCTCATTTTCCTGACTAACGACGGGGATTTTGCGGAAAAGCTCATGCATCCGCGCTATATGAAGACCAAGACGTACCGCGTGCTCTGCACCGGCGAGATATCGAAGCGCGACGAACGCACGCTTATGAACGGCGTTATTCTGGACGACGGGATCACCGCGCCGGCAGTCGTCCGCGTTACCAAAAACGGCGCCGAAAGGAGCGAGCTCATGATTTCTATCCATGAGGGACGCAACCGCCAGGTAAGGCGTATGCTCGAGGCGCTGGGGCATAAAACGATCAGGCTTTGCCGCATCGCGATAGGCGGCGTGAGCCTCGGCCGGATGAAGCCGGGCGAAAAACGCCTCCTTACCGAGGAGGAGATCCGCGGATTCTTATCGGACGAAGAGTGATCCGACAGCAAATAATATATTTTGATTTTATCGACTTTCCGAACAGGAGAACAGGGGCCGCCGTCGAATATCTGAAATTGGGATGATTTAAGGCGAGGGCATGCCCTTCGCATATTGATCCTGTCCCGGGAGGTTTTCTTTATATGCTGGAAAGGTTATGGCAAAGCTTTATCGAGTCGCTGCCCGTACTCGGCATAGGACTCGGAGTAGTATTTGTTGGCCTTGTTTCACTCATAGGTATAATCTGTTTGATGAGCTTCTTTGTGCGCCTTTTCTCCGGCGAAAGGAGGCTTGTTTCGCGTAAAAAGCGTTATGACGTCGTGCCGGAGCATACTCGTCACATCGATATCGCTCCGTCGTTCACGCCCGTACCCGCTTTGGCCGGGCCCAACCGCAGGGAAGCGGTCGCCGCCGTTTCCGCCGCCATCGCCGAATATTTAGGCGAGGACGCGTCGGGTATCCGCATCCATTCCATAAAGCTTGTCGGCGCGCCCTCTCTCACTGTGGAGGAAAGGCGTGAGCTTGTCGCCGTCATTTCCGCTTCCATAGCGGCGGAGCTCGGCACGGACGTTACCGGCATCCGCATCCATTCGATACGCAAAGCTGCGTGATCATCAAGTAAAACATCGGCATACATGCCGTTTTCGGAGGTTAATATGCGTAAATTTCTTGTCAATGTAAACGGTACCTCTTACGAAGTCGAGGTAGAGGAGCTCAAGGGCGACGTCAAGCCCGCCGCCATCCCCGCGCCCGCTCCCGCCGCGCCCCAGCCCGTTCATGCCGCTTCCGGCGCTGCGGAGACCATCTCCGCGCCCATGCCCGGCACCATCGTCGGCGTCAACGTAAAAGTAGGCGACAATTTCAAACGCGGACAAGTCCTGCTCGTGCTCGAGGCCATGAAGATGGAGAACGAGATCCTCGCTCCCCGCGACGGCCGCGTTGTTAATCTCAATACTCAGAAGGGCGCATCCGTCAATTCCGGCGACGTTCTCATCGCCTTCGAATAATACGAGGGCTCATGGAATCTATTCTTGAATTCTTAAAACAATCGGGCTTTTACAGGCTCTTCTCATCGGGCTTCCCGGATTGGCTGAAGACGCTCGCGATGATCGCAATTGCGTGCGTGCTTCTGTACCTTGCTATCGTCAAAAAGTTTGAGCCTATGCTCCTTATGCCGATAGCCTTCGGTATGCTTCTGACCAATCTTCCCGGGGCGGAGATGTATCATCCCGTGCTGTTTGAGGGCGGTCACGTCCATTGGCAGGAGTTCGCTTCTTCGGCGGGTCTTGTTGATTATCTGTATCTCGGCGTAAAGCTCGGCATATACCCGTGCCTCATATTTCTCGGCGTCGGCGCGATGACGGATTTCGGTCCGCTGATCGCCAATCCCAAGAGCCTGCTCCTGGGCGCCGCCGCGCAGGCGGGCATTTTCATCGCGTTCATCGGCGCGAAGCTGATGGGCTTTACCAACGGCGTCGCCGCCTCCATCGGCATCATCGGCGGCGCGGACGGTCCCACGGCGATATTCGTCACGTCGAAGCTCGCGCCCGAGTATCTCGGTTCAATAGCGATCGCGGCTTATTCCTACATGGCGCTCGTCCCGCTCATTCAGCCCCCGATCATGAGGCTCCTCACCACAAGGAAGGAGCGCAGGGTCGAAATGCAGCAGCTTCGTCCCGTTTCCAAGACGGAGAAGATCATATTCCCGATAGTCGTCACTATCTTCACCGCGCTGCTCGTGCCCTCCGCTGCATCCCTCGTGGGCATGCTGATGCTCGGCAATCTCCTTCGTGAGAGCGGCGTAGTCGACAGGCTGTCGAGGACCGCCCAGAACGAGCTTATGAATATCGTTACGATATTCCTCGGCATAAGCGTTGGCGCCACGGCGACGGCAAGCATGTTCTTAAGGCTCGATACACTCGGCATTTTCGCCATGGGCATCGCCGCGTTCCTCTGCGGAACGGCGAGCGGCGTGCTCCTCGGCAAGCTCATGTGCTGGATCACAAGGGGCAAGATCAATCCTCTTATCGGCTCCGCGGGCGTTTCCGCCGTTCCCATGGCGGCGCGCGTTTCGCAGGTCGTCGGTCAGAAGGAGAACCCCTCCAACTTCCTGCTCATGCACGCCATGGGCCCGAACGTTGCGGGCGTTATCGGCTCCGCCATCGCGGCGGGCGTATTCCTCGCCCTGTTCAGTTAAGAAAGGAAGAACGCTATGTCTAAATTATTGATTACGGATACCATCCTGCGCGACGCGCATCAGTCCCAGGCGGCCACCCGCATGAGGATAGAGGATATGCTCCCCGCGTGCGAGATACTCGATTCCATCGGCTACTGGTCTCTGGAATGCTGGGGCGGCGCAACCTTCGATTCCTGCCTCCGCTTCCTCAACGAGGATCCGTGGGAGAGGCTCAGGACGCTGAGAAAAGCCCTGCCCAATACCAAGCTCCAGATGCTCTTCCGCGGTCAGAACATACTCGGCTACAAGCATTATGCAGACGATGTCGTGGAGCAGTTCTGCCGCAAGGCGATAGAGAACGGCATCGACGTTATAAGGATATTCGACGCGCTGAACGACGTCAGGAACCTCGAGGCCGCCATCAAATACACCAAGAAGTACGGCGGCTGGTGCGAGCCGGCTTTAAGCTACACGATCAGCCCCGTCCATTCGGAGGATTATTTCGTCAAGCTCGCAAAGGAGCTCGTCCAGATGGGCGCGGACTCCATCTGCATAAAGGATATGGCGAACCTGCTACTTCCGTACTCGGCGTATTCGCTCGTTAAGCGCCTTAAGGCGGAGATCGACGTTCCCATCCATCTCCACACCCACAACACCACCGGCACCGGCGATATGACGATATTAAAGGCGGTCGAAGCCGGCGTCGATATCGTCGACACCGCGCTTTCGCCCCTCGGCAACGGCACGAGCCAGCCCGCGACCGAGCCCCTCGTGGCGACTCTCAAGGGCACCGAACGCGATACCGGGCTCGACCTTAACAAGATGGCGGAAGCCGCAAAGCATTTCCGCGGCGTCGCCAATAAGCTCAAGAAGGAGGGCATACTCGATCCCAAGGTGCTCTCGGTCGATACGAACACCCTCATGTATCAGGTCCCCGGCGGCATGCTCTCGAACCTCATTTCCCAGCTCAAGCAGGCAAACGCGGAGGATAAGTATTACGACGTGCTCGCCGAGATACCCCGCGTAAGAAAGGACTTCGGCTATCCGCCCCTCGTAACTCCGACCAGCCAGATCGTCGGCTCGCAGGCGGTGCTCAACGTGATTTCGGGCGAACGCTATAAGATGTTCACGAAGGAGTCCAAGGGACTTCTCGCGGGCGAATACGGCAGGCTCCCCGGCGAGGTCAACGAAGAGGTCAGGAAAAAAGCCCTCGGCGAAAACGGCAGGGTCATCACCTGCCGTCCCGCGGATCTCCTTGAGCCCGAGCTCGAGAAGTACACCGAGGAGCTTAAGGGTATCGCCAAGTGCGAGGAGGACGTATTGAGCTACGCGCTCTTCCCCCAGGTCGCAATGAAGTTCTTTGAGAACAGGGACAGGAAGCAGGAGCCCGCTCCCGCCGAAAAACCGGAGGAGAAGCCCGCCGAAGTCAAGCCCGCCCCCGCGGATACGAACGGCGTCAGGACGCTCTACGTCGAGGATCTCACCGAAAACCTGTAAAGTTCATGCTTATATTGCCGCTCCGGAAGGGACGGCATTTTTTTGTTGTTGAAGAACCACGTTTTTTTTGCTATAATAATAAATTAGATAATTATGGGTGAAAGAATGAAGATACTCATTACGAACGACGACGGCATAAACGCAGTCGGAATAATAGAGCTCGCGATTGCGCTTTTCAAAAAAGGGCATGAGCTTTTGGTCGCCGCTCCGGAGGAGAACATGAGCTGCGTCAGCCACGGTCTGACGCTTCGCAGGCCTCTTCACGCAAGGAAAACGGCGCTTAAGAAGCTGCCCTCGGTCAGGGCGTACGCGATCGACGGCACCCCGTCCGACTGCGTAAGGCTCGCTGTTG
>CAMZAY010000030.1 GCA_947304365.1 uncultured Clostridia bacterium
GAAAACAAGCCGCGCAGGGGCTTTGATATCCACGTGCTTTCCGTGCTCGCCATGCTCGTCGCAATGACGGTCATGCTCGACCGTTTCCCCGGCCTCTCCATTAAGACCGCGGGCTGGAACATCGGCTTTGCGTTCGCTCCTCCCATGCTCGCCGCAATGCTGTACGGCCCCGTCGAGGCGGCGCTCGTCTACGGGCTTTCGGATCTCATCGGCGCGACGCTCTTCCCGTTCGGCACTTATCACCCGGGCTTCACCGTCGTCGCGGCGCTGATGGGCTTCATAATGGGCGTCTTCCTCAACAAAAGACCGTTCGCCTTCGCAAAGGGTAAATTCGAGTGGAAAAAGCTCCGCTTCTTCCCCAATATGCTTATACCCGTGCTTGTCAACGCGCTCGCGCTCGGGCTCGTCGTCAACACCTACTGGGTAAGCCAGCTCTACGGCTCCAAGACCTATTGGGGCTGGTTCATGTACCGCCTGCTGGAATACGCGATACTCGTCCCCGTGCAGCTCATACTGATACCCGTGCTGCTCAAGCTCTGCGGAACGCTTAAGAAGGCGGGCCTCGCAAAGCCCGGCTCCAGGGGCGCCGAAGCGATAGGCCGCATATCGAGGAACGTTTCGATACTCGGCCTTGAAAGGATAACCGAGCTGCTTTCCCTGATGGGCGACCCGCAGGACAAGCTCAAAGTGGTGCACGTCGCCGGCACGAACGGCAAGGGCTCCTTCACCGCCATGCTCACGAGCGTGCTCAGGGCGGCGGGATACAAGGTCGGCTCGTTCACCTCGCCCGCCGTGGAGGGCCCCTGCGACAGCTATCGGATAAACTGCATGCGCATAACGGACGACGAGCTTGACAAGGCCGTATCCGCCGTCGCGCCATTTGCCGAAAAAATGAAGGAAAAGCCCACCGAGTTCGAGGTGATGACCGCCGCGGCATACTCCCTCTTTGAAAGGGAGGGCTGCGATATCGCCGTTGTCGAATGCGGCCTCGGCGGCACGGGGGATTCCACCAACGTCATAAAAAGCCCGCTCCTCTCCGTAATAACCAACGTGGAGCTCGACCATACCGACCGCCTCGGCAAAACGCTTGCCGAGATCGCCTCGCACAAGGCGGGCATAATCAAGAAGGGCCGTCCCGTCGTATGGGGCGGCGGGGAAGGCGAGGCGTTCGGCGTGATAAGCCGTAAAGCGCTTGAGATGAACGCGCCGCTCACCGTTTCCGATCCCGAGAGGCTTGCGGTAAAGCACCTCGATCTTAACGGCTGCGATATCGAATTCGACGGAGAAAAGCTCCATCTTTCGCTCCTCGGCCTGCATCAGCCGAAGAACGCGCTGAACGTGCTCACCGCGGTCGAGGCGCTGCGGCGGGAGGGGATATCCATTCCCGACGACGCAGTGAAGGCCGGCCTCGATCACGCCGAGTGGCCCGCCCGATTCGAGATACTTTCAAGGGATCCGTACGTCATATTCGACGGCTCCCATAACCCGGACGGCGTCGCGCTTGCCGCGGGCAGCATCGAAATGCTCTTCCCCGATAAAAAGGCCGCGCTCCTCATGGGCGTAATGGCGGACAAGGACTATAAAAAATACCCCGCGCTGCTCGAACGCGCCGCGGAAAAGGTGTTCACGGTAACTCCGGATAATCCCCGCGCGCTTGACGCGGAAAAGCTTGCCGAATGCTTCAAAGCCGCCGGTATGCAGGCGGACGCCTGCGCCTCCGTGCCTGACGCGGTGAAGAGCGCGTATTCGTACGCCGCCGCAAATAATATCCCGCTTATTGCAATGGGAACGCTTTACATGTATAATGGATTCAAAGAGGCGCTCAAGAGCGTTTCCGAATAAATAAGGAGAGGAAGGAACCGAATTATGATCTGCCCCAACTGCGGAAAGGACGGAGGAGACGGCGCATTCTGCATCTACTGCGGAAACCGTTTTCCCGCAGATGCAGCCGCCCCTCAGAACGAAGCGCCCGCGAAGGATATCCCCGCCGAGCCCGTCGAGGAGGAAGCCGCCTGTCCCACAGGGCCCGTGAACGGCTTTGAGACTCCCGCCCCCAAGCCCGAGCCCGCATTTAAGCCGGCCTCCGCGACCGAACAAACCGCCGAGCCCAAAAAGGCGAAGAAGGCGGGGAAGTGGTCCGTCATCATCCCCATACTGCTTCTGCTCGCGTTCGGCGCCGCGCTCCTCGCGCTGATATCCGGCGCGGTCAGCATTATCGGCAGGCGCATCGATTTCCTGCGTATCCACCGCTTTTTCCCCGAGATATTCAATCTCTCTTTCTTCCCGCTCGTCGGCGCGGTGCTCTTCTTCCTGCATACCAAGAAGAAGGCGATCCTCACCGCGATACCGTACTTCGTTTACATCATCCCCGCGCTCGTGCTCGCGGCGACGGAGATCGGTTACATGAAGGGAACGCGCGAATGGTACTCCATCGCTTATGATCTCTTCTATATGCTGATCCCGCTCATTTCGATAGCGCTTGCCGTGATTTACGGCATAGGGGTATCCGTTAAGAAAAAGACCAACGTTTTTGTAGAGCTGTACATTATCGGCGCCGCCGCCGCTCTTACGATGCTCGCCGTGATGAATATACCGTCCTGCTTCAGCGTGATGCAGTATGCCTTTAAAGAAATGGATCTCGGCGATTACATGAAGATGTACGGCTGCCGCCAGCTGTATGACTTCTTCGCATGGTTCACCGCGTTCTTCACCCATATCGCGTGCGTGCTCGCGCTGAAGGAGAAGGCGAAGGAAAACTGAAAAAACGATTATTTAAAAGGAGCCTGCGGGCTCCTTTTTTCATACCTTGACATACCGCACTAACTGTGTTAATATAAATAATACAGTAAACGCGAAAGGCGGTGCATAATGAAAAAGACAAGGGTGTTCACATGGATACTGTCCGCGGTGTATCTCGTCGCGCTCGTCTGGGTGATAGTGTTCAAATTCGGGCTCGTCACGATCGATCTGAGCCGGGCCCGTCTGCCGATAAACTTCGTTCCCTTCGGCGCGTCGGTGCTCACGAACGGCAGGGCGGACGTGTCGGAGATCATCGCCAACGTTATCGCTTTCGTGCCGCTCGGGCTGTTCCTTTCGATGCTTGAGCTGCCGAAAAAACCGTGGGCGCGCATACTTGCGGGGCTTGCCGTCAGCCTCGTTTTCGAGGCGGCGGAATACGCCCTCGCCATAGGCTCCGCGGATATCACGGACGTTATAACGAACACGCTCGGCACGCTTATCGGCGTCGGCGCCTGTTGGGCGTTCAAAAAGCTCTTCAAGAGAAGGGCGGAGCTTATCGCGGATATCGTTTTCGCGGTACTGCTCGTTTTATTCCTCGCCGCATACACAGTGCTGTTTCTGGCTAACTGAAAAACCACCCACCGAGAACCGTCCCCGGCGGGTGGTCGCTCCCTGACAAGTAAAAAAAGCACCCACCGGGAACCGTCCCCGGCGGGTGCTTTTCGCGTGATTGGTTATTCCTGGCTGAACATATCCTTGCCCACGCCGCAGAGGGGGCAGGCGAAATCGTCGGGCAGATCCTCGAACTTGGTGCCGGGAGCGATGCCGTTCTCGGGATCGCCGAGCTCCTCGTCATAGACCCAGCCGCATGCGTCGCAAACGTACTTCATAATAAGATCCTCCTTGAATAATATTGGTTTTAATAGTTTTTCGCGTTGATCTCGAAATAGCTCTGCGGATGATCGCAGACGGGGCATACCTCGGGCGCCTTGGTGCCGACCACGATATGACCGCAGTTGCGGCACTCCCATACCTTGACCTCGGACTTCTCGAATACGCGCTGCATCTCGATGTTGGTGAGCAGCGCGCGATAGCGCTCCTCATGCTCCTTCTCGATGGCGCCGACCGCGCGGAACTTGGCGGCGAGCTCGGGGAAGCCCTCCTCCTCGGCGGTCCTGGCAAAGCCCTCGTACATGTCGGTCCACTCGTAATTCTCGCCCTCGGCGGCGGCGGCAAGGTTCTCCGCCGTGGAGCCGATGCCGTTCAGTTCCTTGAACCAGAGCTTCGCATGCTCCTTCTCGTTGTCGGCGGTCTTCAAAAAGATCGCGGAGATCTGCTCGAAGCCCTCCTTCTTTGCCTTTGAAGCAAAGTAGGTGTACTTGTTCCTCGCCTGGCTCTCGCCCGCGAAGGCGGCCTGGAGGTTCTTTTCGGTCTGTGTTCCTGAATACTTGGTCATTTCGTTCTCCTTTCAATCAAGCAGATCGAGTATCTGCTGTTTGGGCTTGAAGCCGACGGACCTTTCCTTGAGCTCGCCGTTTTTGAACACGAGCACCGTGGGGATGTTCATTACGTTGAACATGCGGGCAAGCTCCGGCTCGTCGTCGACGTTTACCTTGCAGACCTTGATATCGTCCCTCTCCTCGGCTATCTGCGCGATGACGGGGCCGAGCATGCGGCAGGGGCCGCACCAGGTCGCCCAGAAGTCAACGAGCACGGGCTTGTCGGACTCCATGACGACGGAATCGAAATCGTTGTAAGTAAGATCGATCTCTTTCATTTTGTTATCCTTTCTGTATTACGGATTCGGGAGCTTAAGCTCCCCTTTTGTTTAACATTATTATTTTAACCGAAACGCGCCCGGTTATCAAGCGGAAAAGCCGCTTTTTTTGATCATTTTCCGAGATAGTCCGTTATGAGCTTCTCCCAACCCGCCTCCGACTTCGCGCCGACGAAGGGCGAGCCGGAAAGGAGCTCGCCCGTGCCGCTGACGAATATCGTCGTGGGCACGTACTGGGTCTGATGGCTTTTGAGCGAATCGGTAACGGGGATGATGGGATAGGTTATTCCGAGCCTTTCCGCCGCGGCCTTGACGTCCGCCTCGCCGGAGCTCGAGTACACGCCTATCACGACGAAGCCGTCGCCCGCGTATTTTTCGTAAAGGCGCTCGATATCGGGCAGCTCGCCCATACAGGGGGAGCACCAGGTCTCGAAAAAGTTGATCATTACGACCTTCTTGTCCGAGAGCGTCTTCATGGCGATATGCTCGCCGGAAATGCTCACGGCGTCGAAGTCGACGCGCTCCGTGTCCGCGGGCGGCTTAATGGCAACGCAGCCCGTAAGGAACGCCGCAAGCAGTATCGCCGCTGTCAAAACGGCGGCAGGTCTCGATAACTTCAAATCGTTTGTTCTCCTTTTGTTATTTTCGTTTCAAGTATAGCATCGGCGCGGGGGTTAGTCAATACGTCGCGGGAGCATATTGCGCTCGGCACTGCTTTGTGGTATAATATAATTTAGGTTATTATACGGCTTTTTGCCGGGACGGAGGGCTTGGATTGCGCAGGGACGCGTTCAACTTCGTGCATCCCGCGGTGAGCATGCTGTTTTTCCTGTTCGTGACGCTCATTACGGCGTTCGTTCTGCATCCGGTCATAACGGGGATATCGCTCGCCGCCGCGTGCGTGTACTATATCATGATAAAGGGGAAGAAGGGGGTCCTCTTCTGCCTCTCGTTCGCGCTGCCCGTAATGCTTCTCGTCGCCGTAATAAACCCGCTGTTCAATCACGCCGGAACCAGAATACTCTTCTACCTTTGGAACGGCAACGCGGTCACACTCGAGGCCGTGCTCTACGGCGTGAATTCCGCCTGCATGTTCGCCGCCCTTATAATATGGTGCGCGTGTTTGACAAGCGTTATGAGCGCCGATAAATACGTCTGCCTTTTCGGCGGGCTGATACCCACGCTGTCGCTGCTCTTCTCGATGGTGCTCCGCTTCGTGCCGAGGCTCCTTTCGAGGATAAGGCGCGTTTCCGCCGCGCAGCTGGGCGTCGCTCCGCCCATCGGCAAAAGCCCCGTTAAGGGAGTAAAGCACGGGCTATCGGTCGTTTCCGTCACGGTCTCGTGGGCGCTCGAAAGCGCCGTCAATATGTCCGACAGCATGAAGAGCCGCGGCTACGGCCTTAAGGGGCGCACCTCGTATTCGCTGTTCAGGTTCGACGGGCGCGACCTCGTACTGACGGCGGTGCTCGTCGTCTCGTTCGCTGCCTCGTGCGCCGCCTGCGCGCTGAAGGCGGTTTGGTTCCGCTACTACCCATCGATAAAATTCACGCCGCCCGGCTTTTTCCCGATCGCCGGCTGCGCGGCGTTCGCTCTGCTTTGCTTCGTTCCCGTGCTTCTCAACGTCAAGGAGGATATCACATGGCGCATATTAAGATCGAGGATCTGACTTTTTCATATCCCAACAGCGGTTTTAACGCGCTCGAGTCGGTCTCCCTTGAGGTCGGCGCGGGCGAGTTCCTGCTCGTCATTGGCAGGTCCGGCTGCGGAAAGAGCACCCTTTTGAGGCATTTGAAGCCCGCTTTGGCGCCGCACGGCGAAAGATCCGGCAGGGTGCTTTTCGACGCTTTCCCCGTTGAGGAGCTTCCCGAAAGGGAGCAGGCGGCGAGGATCGGCTTCGTGTTCCAGCATCCCGACGATCAGATCGTCACCGACAAGGTCTGGCACGAGCTCGCGTTCGGGCTCGAGAGCCTGGGCCTTTCAAAGGAGAGGATACGCCTGCGCGTTGCCGAGATGGCGAGCTATTTCTCGCTGGAGGATATGTTCTACCGCGGCGTGGACGAGCTTTCCGGCGGGCAGAAGCAGCTTTTGAACCTCGCCTCCGTAATGGCGATGGAGCCGGACGTGCTCATCCTCGACGAGCCGACGAGCCAGCTCGACCCGATAGCGGCGACCGAATTCCTTTCGACCGTCAAAAAGCTCAATACCGAGCTCGGTCTTACCGTAATAATGAGCGAACACCGCCTTGAGGAGGCGATGCCCTTCGCCGACCGCACCGCCGTTATGGAGGCGGGCCGTATTACCGTCTGCGCCGAGCCGAGGGAGACCGCGAAGGCGCTCTTTGAAATGGGCTCGCCGATGTTCCGCGCGATGCCCTCCGCCGCAAGGATAAGCTGCGCCGTAAGGCCGGGCGATACGCCCGCGCTCACCGTGAACGAGGGAAGGGAGTTCGTTTCAAGGCTCTCGCCCGAAAAAAAGTCGATACCGCTCCCCGCCTTGAAGAAGCCCGCCGAGGCGCCGCTTCTTCGCGCGGACGGGCTGTTCTTCCGCTATGAAAAGGACGGGAGGGACATACTTAAAGGGCTCGATATAGAGCTCTGCCGCGGCGGGATATACGGGCTCGTCGGCGGCAACGGCGCCGGAAAATCGACGCTTTTATCCGTGCTTTCGGGGCAGAACGCGCCGTACCGCGGCAGGCTGACGCTTAACGGCAAAAGGCTCAAGCCCAGGTTCTCGGCTTTCGAGAACAGGATCGCGCATCTCGATCAGGATCCGAGGACGCTTTTCTCCGCTGAAACGGTGGAGGAGGATCTTTATAACGCCGCCGCCTCACGCAATGAGGAGGGCGCGAAGGAGCGCGTTTTGGCGATCGCGGAGCTTATGGACGCCGCGGACTGCCTTAAGAGGCATCCGTTCGATCTTTCGGGCGGCGAGCAGCAGCGCGCCGCGATCGCGAAGGTGCTTTTGACCGAGCCGGAGGTGCTCCTTCTCGACGAACCCACGAAGGGCATGGACGCCGCCGTTAAGGAGGCGTTCGGCAAAAAACTCCTCGAACTCAAGGAAACGGGGCTTGCGATACTCGTCGTTTCGCACGATATAGAGTTCTGCGCCGAGTTTTCGGACAGGGCGGGCTTCATGTTCGACGGGAGCGTATCCTCCGAAAACAGCGCCCGCGGCTTCTTCTGCGAAAACACGTTCTATACCACCGCGGCAAACCGCATAGCGAGGGGCTTCTTCGAAAACGCCCTTCTTACCGAGGAGGTGATCGGCCTTGCCTCAGAGTGAGGAAAAGGCGAAGCGCGCGCGCGTGCTGGGCGTTATCGCCTCCGCGCTGGTGCTGTTCGTGCTCGTTCCCGGCGTTATCGCCCTCGGCGTTGCCGTGTGGGACAACAGAAAGTATTTCCTTATCAGCATACTGATACTGATCCTCTCCATGCTCCCGTTTTTCCTGAGCTTTGAGAGAAGGAAGCCGAGCGTAAGGGAGCTTGTTACGCTTGCCGCGATGATCGCGATAGGCGTTGCGGGAAGGGCGGCGTTTTACATGGTGCCCCAGTTCAAGCCCTCCGCCGCGATAACGATAATCACCGGCGCCGCGTTCGGCGCGGGGCCCGGCTTCGTCGCGGGGGCGATGATCGCCTTCGTATCGAATTTCATATTCGGGCAGGGGCCGTGGACGCCCTGGCAGATGGAGGCGATGGGCGTTATGGGCTTTCTTGCGGGGCTCCTGTTTTACCGCAGGGACGGCAGACTGCCCAAGCTCGTCCCGCTCGTGATATACGGCGCGGCGGCGGCGTTCCTCGTTTACGGGATAATAGCCGACACCTCCACGATATTCACCGCCAATTCCCAGGTCTCGTGGCAGACGCTCCTTGCGGCGTACTCCTCGGGGATCGTTTTCAACCTGATACACGCCGCCGCAACGGCGATATTCCTTTTGATACTTGCAAGACCGCTTTTGAAAAAGCTTAACAGGATAAGAGTAAAATACGGCATATTGGAAGCCTGACAGGAGGAAAAATGGAAAACAGCGTCAACGAAGCAAAATGCGTGAACTGCGGCGCGCCGCTCCGTTTCGATCCGGAAACGGGAAGGCTCGCCTGCGATTGGTGCGGCTCCGTGTTCGAGATACCGGAGGGCAGCTTTGAGCCCGTGCCGGTGGACGAACGACCCGACGGAGCCATACCCGAGGAACTGCCCGTTTATCTTTGCGGCTCCTGCGGGGCGGAGGTCATAGCCGACGCCGTTTCCGCGTCGCTCAGATGCCCCTACTGCGGGAACAACATAGTGCTTACGGACAAGGTGTCCGGCGGGCTCCGTCCCGACGGCGTGATCCCGTTCGCCATTGACAAAAAGGCGCTCCCCGCCGCGGTGCAGTCCTTCTACAAGGGCAAAAAACTGCTCCCCTTCGGCTTTTTCAAGG
>CAMZAY010000031.1 GCA_947304365.1 uncultured Clostridia bacterium
ACGTCAGCGGGAACGAGACGGCCGTAGACCTCGCCGTCGATGGTCATAACGGGAGCAAGACCGCAGCAGCCGAGACACCTTGTGGGCTCGAGAGTGAACTTGCCGTCCGGAGTGGTGTGGCCGGGTTCTACGCCGAGCACGCGGGAAAGCTCGTCCAGGATCTTCTGGGAGCCCTTAACGTAGCAGGCGGTGCCGAGACATACCCTGATGAGATGCTCGCCCCTGGGCTCGAGGTTGAACATGGAGTAGAAGGTGGAAACACCGTAGATCTCCTCCAATGAACGGCCAAGCCCGTCCGCGACCATCTTCTGGACCTCTATGGGAAGATACCCATAGATCTCCTGCGCCTTCTGAAGAACGGGCATAGTTGCGCCGTCCTTACCCTTCCAAGAGGCGATGAATTCCTTGAGCTCTTTTTCCTGCTCAGGAGTGCCCTTAAAGGGAATTGCCGTGATTTGTTTTGCCATGACAGTCCTCCTTATACCGCTTTTCGCGGAAATATTGGTTAGCTTTCGGCTTCATCAAGACCCCCCGGCAGGCCCTTATGGGCATACCCCGGCGAATCTATCATCAGCCAACGTAAAGTATAACACATCCGATCGCTTTATTCTATAAGTAATTGGTTCATTTTATTGTATATTTCATGGAAACAGCCGTTTTTTGTCTCATTTGAGAATAAAAACGCCCGGAACTTTTTTCCGAAAATTCCGAGTGTTTTTGTAAGAATTATGCGCAAAAAAGGAGCCCGGGGACCTCCGGGCTCCAAAGCTAAGGGGTCAACTTTTCAGTTCTGTTTCAGGAGCGTAAGCACGCCGTCGCTCAAAACGATCGGCTCGCCTCCTTCGAACCACTTATCCTCGAATTCGGGAACGATCACAGTATCTCCGATAGAGATTGCCTGCCTTCCGCTCTCGTTCGAACATACATAGTCCACGTGGTTGAGCAGCGGGACGATCCTCACCTCTGCGAGATCCTTAACCATTTCGTAGGGCATTCCGATATGGCCGAGCCTGAATTCGTACTCCCCTTCTCCTACGGCAGTTCTGGTAAAGCCGGAGATATGGAACTCTTGACCGTTGGCCTCCGCGCGGAAGCTTACGCCCTGCGCGAACGCAGTGCGCTGCTCGTTCGTCCACGAATCGGGGAACGATACGCGGATCACGACGTCCTGAATTCCGAGCCCATTGATGTACGCGCCTTCTTTCAGAGTGAAGCTCACGCCCTCAAGATCGGCGGCAAGATTAGTTACGGCATAGTCCATGGAGTTCGCTGTCTCGATCCATTCGCAATAGCTGAGCTTTACGCTGCGGGAAGCGAGAACCGAGGGACCTTCCGCGGTAAGAGGCGCGCTCTCGAGCCCATGAAACGCCTTTATATCGAAGCGCGCAGTCCCAAGCTCCGCCTCGTATTTTTTGTGCGCATCGAACGGATAATACGGGTACGCGCTTGCACGGTAAACGACCTTAGCTTCGATCATCCCGTTACCGTCCGCATATCGCGAAAGGAATTCGAGCGGATCCGACGCGCCGTAATACGTAAGGCTGCTGAGATCGAAATGGACCGTGCTGATAAACGACTTCCCTTCAAGCCATTCCGCCGTTTCCGCGCTGACGTCCGCCGGGGTCCGATCATCGGTGTAATACTCATTATCTCCAAGGTATTTGGCGCGCATGTCCGAAACGAACTGCTGGACCTCCGGATCGTGCATAAGGGTGGTGAGGCCTATAAAATCAAGCTCCGTACCGTCGTTAAGTACGATCCAGATATCGGTTTCCGCCTCAGAGTAAAAGCTGACGGCGCCGTCGCGGAAAACCTTGGGTACTTGGCCGCTTTGGAAGAGCATCGGAAGCTCATCCAAAGGTACCGTCGTGCGGGTCCCGCTGCCGCCGGTGAGCTTATCGAGCTCGGGCAGCGCCGAAAGCCCGTTCAGCTTCACCGAAAGGTACATCTTCTCCCCGTCGACGAGCGTCTCGCCGAGTTCGATCGAAAAATCATCCGCGATGCTCTGCCAGACGGGCTCGTCAGCCGCATAGACCAAGCGGTTATCGGTAACGGAGCCTGCCTCGACTCCCTGCCCTTCGGTTTCCGCTGACTTCACGATCACCTGTTCAAGCGCCTCGACCGGCCTGCGGTTCTCGGGATCAGCAAGGTACTCCTCGGGCGTTTTCGCGCCGAACCACGAAAGCACCTCCGCCCTTGCGGAAGGTATCGCGAATACGGTTATCAGCGCAAGCGCGATACAGGCGGCTATGGGCAGCGCCCATTTACGGACGGAGCGCGCCCTTTCCCTTCCCGAACCAAGCACGCTGCTCCTTATTTTTTCCTTGTCGGCCAGCTCATTCTCTGCGGCAGACAAAAGCTTTTCAGACAGCTCATTCATTTTCATTCTCCTCTCCGAGCTTAGCTCTCAATTTCTTTCTGACGCGCTTCAGCCTGCTTTTTACGCCTGCCTCCGTCGCGCCGATCTCCTTTGCGATGTCTCCGAGCTTCATCCCGTATCCGTAGTACAGTATGAACATGCGCTGCGTCAGCTCCGGCTCCGTTTTGAGACATGAAATGATCTCGCTCACCGCAGCTTTGTCGAGGCAGAGCTCCTCAGCGGAACAGTCGTCCGCCTCGTTCTCCGCCGCCTCTAGCGGCAGCTCCATTCGCTTTGAATGGGTACGGTAGTATCGAGCGGTCTCATGCTTCAAAACCGTCACAAGGTATGCCTTCGGGTCGCGCACAGCTCTCGTACCCCTTCTTTGGAGGTGACGGTAGAATTTGGCGTACGTGTTCTGCAGTACGTCGTGCGCATCCTCCGCGCGCACCTTAAGCAGGCATACGCGCAGAAGCTCGCGGAACGTTGCGTCGTATACGGTATTGAAATAATCGGTAACGTCGGACATCGGTATCTCCTTTTTTTGTACGGCCGTTCACTTAATAAGAGCCCCCGCGACCGCAAAAGGGAGCGCAACCGGGAGAAAAAGATAATGAGAAGAGTTGTTCTGAGCTGAAAAAGCCCTTCTCTCGGGAAGGGCTTTGCGGCATATCGTATTCGCGGTCTGTTTTCATCCGCCGAGGAGGGGCTGATCGAACTCGAAGAGGGTCTCGTTGATGCGGAAGATATCGTAGACGCCGTTCTTTATGAAGTATTCGATTATGACGTCGAATTTGAACGAATGCGAGAGCGCGAATCCGGCCCTCCTCAAAAGATCCTGGGTCGCCTCGAGATCGAGCCTGAGCGCCACGGCGAAGGCGATGACGGTCGGCTTGGACGGACGGTAGTCGGGATCGCTCCTTATCTTGGAGAAGAGCTTGCGGTCTATATTGGCCCTTTTATAGCACTGGGCGTCGGTCATGCCGGAGGCGTCGATCAGCTTGAGCAGCGTCCGCGAGAAGCCCTCGTCCAGCCCCTTTAGGATGCCCTCGTAATCCTTATCCGCATACGCCGCCTCTTCAAAGGCCGCTTCCGTCTCGCAGAGCGCGGCGGCGGGCGCGGCGTTCGGCGCGCATTGATCGATGGCCATGCTGCCGAGCGCGTATTTCCGGCGGGCGCTCAGGTACTCCCGCTTGTCAGCGCGCATGCCGACGTAATTCTCGTCCACGTACGCGCGGATCTCGCCCAGAAGCTCCCCGCCGAGCTCAAAGCTCCTCTTGTCGAATATGACGAGATACACCGTCATTTCGTGCTCCTCAAGGAAGGCCTTGATGGTTTCCGCGGCGATCGAGAGCGCTTCCCCTTTGGGATAGCCGTACGCGCCGGCGGAGATCAGCGGGAAGGCGACGCTCCCGCAGCCGAGCTCATCCGCGAGCGCGAGCGAATTTGAGTAGCACGACCTTAACAGCTCCTCCTCGCCGTAAGCGCCGCCGCGCCAAACGGGGCCGACGGTGTGGATCACGTATTTCGCTTTGAGCCGATAAGCGCCGGTCGCCTTGGCTTTGCCCGTTTCACAGCCGCCGAGACCGCGGCATTCCTCAACGAGCCCCGGACCCGCCGCGCGGTGTATCGCGCCGTCGACTCCCCCGCCGCCGAGCAGGGTGTTGTTCGCCGCGTTCACTATCGCGTCGACGTTCATCCGCGTTATATCGTTTCTTTCGATTATGAACGGCATAGACGCCTCCTTAAGCCTTTTTTTGATTTTATCACCGTCAAACGGCGGGTGTCAAGGGAGCATCCTTATCCTGCGGCGGAAACAGCTCCGCGCAGGATCAGCCGGGGTTCCTCTCCGAAAGGGCTTCCTCCAGTATCGCCGTGCGAAGCTCCAGCTCCGCTATCTTTTCGGCGAGCAGCGAAAAGTTTATGTTAAGGCAGCTCTCGTTCTTTTTTATCCAATCCTCGTGGGCTTTTTTGTCGTCCCCATCGCGCTCGGTGGGAAGATTGACGGGGTAAAGCGCTCTCATTTCCATTTCGGGTCACGTTCCTTTCCGGTCCTTATCACTATTCCGTCCTCCTTCTTACTCCCATTTCGAGCTCCGCCCCGCCGATGAGGCGGAAGAACGAGCCGTTCTCGTTTGCAAAGCGGAGGCGAAGCGTCCTGCCCTCGTTTTTGAGCGGCGTTTCGAGCACCTCCGAGCCCGACGCGGGCAGAAGCAGCGGATACTCGTCCGTGACGGCGCCGATCTCGGCGGAGACCGAGGCCCTGCCCTCTCCGCGAAGATAGAGCTCCCGAAGCGTCTTTATAGCCGATTTGTCGCCGAGGTCCGTCAGCGGCGTGTTCCAATACGCCTCGATTGGCGTGCCGTCGAAGGAATCGCCCTCGCCCCATTTTTCGATATAGCGCGTGCTTGAAGCGAGCACCAGCCCGCCATCCCTGCCCGCAAGGTCCGTCGCCCTGAAGCCGCCGTACTGCATATACCGTCTTTCGGTCAGGTCGTATTCTATGAGCCTAGGCCCGTCGGCGGACAAAAGCGTGAAATACAGCTTGTCCCCCGCCACCGCCATGCGCGTGTCGGTCGTATCGGCGCCCCTCATTATGCGCTTTATCATGCGCGCGTCGGGCATGGGCGCGGCGTCCACGCCGTTGAAGCAGTGGAGCCCGCCCTCCGTAACGTAATAGACTATGTCGCGCCAGACCGCGGTCGCGGTATCCGAAACGAACGTCGAATCGGTCTTTATGAGCTCGATGTTGTAATTCGAAGGCCTGTCGCCGATGAGCCTGTAAATGCTGTTCTTTTTGAAAATAAGGAGCTGATTGGATATCGCGCAGATCGCCGTGATGGGATCGCCGGAGGTCGTACCGATCTCCACGTGTCCGCCCTCTACCGCGGGTGAATCCTCATCGGGGCCCCAATCCTCTATGGTCCTGTCGCCGCCCGGCAGCTTGGAGTAATAGAGCCGGTTGGGGTGATCGTAATTGCCCGCGGCAAAGAGCCTGCCGCGGAACATGGTGATATAGCTCACCTCGATATTCGAGCACGCCTCCTCCGAGCCGAAGAGCGAGAACTGCTCCCCGTCGAACTTTAAGATCCTGTTCGCGCCGTCGGCAATGAGCATCACGTCCGCGGCGCCTATGCGCGTCATGAGCACGGAATAATGCCTCTTTTCAAGTACGAGCGGGTAGGAATAGTCGCGCGTCCAGGCCCCTTCGTCGGCGTCGTAGGGATAGACGTAGCCGCCCGAGATCGCCATTGGAACGTCCCTGCCCGCCGTCCGGAAGAAGCAGATCCGGTCGACGCCGCTCGTGCCGACCACGGGGACCGGCGCGGGAAGGAGCTTTGAAAAGCCCTTCGTGACGGCAAGATCGCCGTCCGAGGCGTCCATGTTCATCGCGTCGGGCGAGTACGCGGGCGAAATAAGGCTTTCGTCGCGGCTTTGGTCGAGCCCGCGGAAGCTTTCTATCCTGTAAGTGAAGCCTGCCATGCGTCCCCCTTACCAGCGATTGATGATGCGGTAGCTCCCGCTGTCGCCGAGGTGCGGCCTCAAGCCCGCCTTCGCCGCCTCGTACATGGAAAGGTAGATGTTCGCGCCGCCCTGTGTGGAGGCGTCGCCCGCCATGCGCTCCCTTCCCACGACGTAGGTGACTATAAGCCCGTGCGTATGCTCGGGCAGCTCGCTTACGTCCGTCGGCGCGGCAAGACGCTTCGGCTCGCAGCGGTACGTGACGGTCGCGGGCTCGTTGTAGGGCAGAGCGATCACGCCGGTGTCGCCCCTCATGAACCTTACCTCGTGCCCCATCTGGCAGGTCTTGACGACCTTGATGCAGTTCCTCGAAAGCTCCGAGATATCGACTATTCCGTTCGACGGGACGACGGTCTCCGTCTTGGTGAAGCCGATCGCCCTCGCCAGATCCGACTGCGCGTCGTTTGCGAAATCCGTGAGCCTTGCGCGGAATGTCTCCATCGTCTGCGCGTCGCGGCCCCTGTCGAGCTGCGAAAGCGCGGAAACGAGTATGTCGTTAAGTGTCATTCTGTTTATTTCTCCTTTTTATAATATTATTGGCGTACTTGATCTCGAGGCCAGCCTCGCGGCGTTCTCGTCCGCCGCCCTTTTCTCCGCCTCCGTCCTTTCGATATGCTCTGCGAGGAAGCGCGGCAGCGTTACCTTAACGCCCCTCGGCACGCGATAGTTGACGGAGTTGATGCACCCCTCCCAGGGACGGTCGGCGGGCGAACCCGCCAGGACCGTCTCGGTAAGGCAATAAAGATCGTTTTCCATTTTTGTTTACCTCCCGATTTTTTGAAGCGTTGACTTTATTGTTTTTTGAGGCCGGTTTTTATCCTGCATATCCATTATATCAGAACATGTGTTCTGTTGTCAATAGCAGTTAGAACATTTTTTCTATTTTTCTTTTCGACGGCGTACATGGTTTTCACGGGCTTGAGTACCTAAAATACGCCTTAATATGGGGTTATGTATTACGCTGTGTAGTTATTGACAACTCCGGGTTTGATTTTTAAGAACAGATGTGCTATAATGTTAGGTGAAAGCAAAACGAAAGGAGGAGGCGCCTCATGCCGAACGAGAATGAAAAAGCGCCCGCGGCAAAACGCGGCGCGCGCAGGATCGAGCGCAGGCTCTCCAGGCTGACGGACTCCGCGCTCGACAGCCTGGAGGAGATGCTTGCCGACGGCTCGCTAAAGCCCTCGGACAGACTGAGCGCGGTCAAGCTCGCATTCGATCTGGCCAAATCAAGATCGCAGGACCCCTCCCCATCGGACGGGACCGTCAAGGTGGTGTTCGAGGGGATCCCCGAGGAGTGGGCGGAATGAGATCGTAACAACAGATACCTGTAAAACAAAGAAGGACGACATCCAAAGAACAGTCGTCCTTCCTGCATTTGTGCATAATATATTATTAGTTTGTATTGCAAATTATTATTTCGGTGATATAATGTTATTGTAAGAAACTTGAGAAAGGATCGGTAATATGAGCAAAAGCATCTATTCACTTGTGCTTGATGACGAAGTGATCGCGCTCCTCGACCGCATGGCGTATGCCGAAGGCGTGAGCAGATCGGCGCTCATCAACAGGCTGCTTGCCGAAAAGGTGGGCTGCACCACGCGCGAGATGCGCTCGCGCGATATTTTCCGCCGCATGGAGGATATGCTTGAGGAAACGCTGCTTCCCATGCTCGGCGAATCGACCGACTCGACGATGCGGCTGCGTTCCGCTATATCGTACAAGTACAATCCCACGGTGCGCTACACCGTGGCGCTCGGGCGGGAAGGCGCCTCCATCGGCGAGCTGCGCGCCCAGGTCAGGAGCAGGAGCGACGGCTTTACGCTGATGCTCCTCCAATTCTTCCGCCTTTGGCAGAAGCTTGAGGAGGCGTACATCGGCAAGACGGACGTATCCTTCGAGCCGGGCAGGCTCACGAGGAAGCTCGTGCCGCATTTCAAGAAGGACGGCAGGATAGTCGAGCAGGCGGACGGCTCCGCGATAGCCGCGTACATAAACGCGTTCGATGGCGCGATGAAGGCGTTTTTCGACCGCGTGGACGACCCCGCTTCCGCTGCCGCCGCCGCGGAGAAGCGCATGGCGGAGTACGTAAGGAACAATGAAGTTATAATGTAAGGACCTTTCAGTCAGCACGGGCTGCGCCCGGCTGACAGCTCCCCTATGAATAGGGGAGCCAAAAAGGAAGATTATAGTGAGGTGATAATATGAACGCCAACAAACTGACACAGAAATCGATCGAGGCGATACAGCGCGCGCAGAGCGTCGCAGCCTCCAATAACAATACGACTGTGGACGAGGTGCATCTTCTGTATGCGCTCGTTTCGCAGAACGACGGGCTGATCCCCGCCCTTTTGAAGAAGCTGGGAGCGGATCCCGCCCTTGTTTCCAACGAATGCGAAAGCGCGATCGGCGCCCTTGCGAGGGGCTCCTCCGCACAGGAGAGCTACGCATCGCCGCAGCTTGCCGCCGCGCTCGACGCCGCCGAAAAGCGCGCCGCCCAGATGCACGACGAATACACCAGCGTGGAGCATCTTTTCCTCGGCATAATGGATAAGGCCGATCAGACGGTCAAGCCCATTTTGAAGCGCTACGGCGTGACCGAGGCGAGCTTCCTCGCCGTTTTGAAGGAGGTAAGGAAGAACCGCCCCGTGACGGGCGACGATCCCGAATCCACCTACGACGCGCTCAAAAAATACGGGCAGGACCTCGTCGAGCTCGCCAGAGAGCAGAAGCTCGATCCCGTCATCGGCCGCGACGACGAGATCCGCAACGTGATCCGCATCCTCTCCCGAAAGACCAAGAACA
>CAMZAY010000032.1 GCA_947304365.1 uncultured Clostridia bacterium
GCAGTCCGGGCAGAGCGGGCTTGAATAGACAGTTAGCATATTGCCTCCTGAATGTTTTTTATTGCTTCGGTAACGTCATTGAATTCCTCCGGAGAAAGCTTCATAACGCGGCGGTCGAACGTGAGCATGCCGTTCGTCTCGTCCTCAACGTCCGATACCTGGGTATAGACCGCGGCGGAGAGGCCCTGTTTTACAAGGGAGATGAGCTCGTTCAGATAGAGATCGCGGATGCCGCGGACGAACTCCTCACGCGTTTTGAATATCTTGTAGCCGTAGGTTTTATTCGGGTTGAAGCTGTGCTCCTTTTCCTTCCAGACGTAGCCGCCGAACTCCGATATGACCTGCGGGAGGTCGCTCCTTTTCCCCAAACGGAGCTTCCTGAAATAGATGTGGAGGCTGTCGACGTCGGTGTTTTTTTGATGGAACCAGCCGCTGGTCGAATCGATCGGGCGGGAGGCGTCGCGCTGTTTGAGGATCTCGTACTCCCTGTCCGCGTCGAACTGGCCCCAGCCCTCGTTGAATATCGTCCAGCAGACGATCGAGGGGTGATATTTGAGGGTGTTGACCGCTTCCACCATGCCGCCGGCGAAAGCATCCCCCGTTTCCCGCCCCGGCTTGCGATGGCGGTCGCTGAGCCGAGTTATGCCGACTGAGGGCAGCGCCGTATCGCGCAGGAAGCGGTATTTCCCGTTGTTGACCATGTCCTGGAACACGGCCATGCCGAGCTTATCGCAGTAATAGTAGAAGAGCTCCGGCTCGATCTTGATGTGCTTCCTGAGCATATCGAAGCCGAGGGACTTCATCTTGAGTATGTCGCGCGCGTATTCCTCGGGCTCGGCGGGCGTCCAGAGCCCGTCGGAGAAATAGCCCTGATCCAAAAGCCCGTTGAAGAAATAGGGCTTTCCGTTCATACAGAGGCGCGGGACTCCGTCGACTTCTTTCGTTTCGAGCGTGCGGAAGGCGAAATAGCTTTCGACCTCGTCCTCCCCGCTTTTCACGGTGAATTCGTAAAGGTTCGGCTCCTCCGGCGACCAGAGGCGGGGAGAGTCGAACGTCAGGCTGCATTTTCCGTTAAGGAGCTTTGCCGATCTGTCGCCGCAAACGAGCCTTCCCTTCCACACTCCCGAGACCGTAAAGAAGACCGTGCTGCCCTCAATGCGGCACTCGATATCCTTTACGTATCTTTCGGGGCGGTCCGGCACGGGCTCGAGCCAGACGGTCTGCCAGACGCCGGTGCAGGGCGTGTACCACATGCCGCCGCGCTTTATCCTCTGCTTGCCGTAGGGGTAGGTCGGGTCGAGATCGTTGACGCATTCTATCTCTATCTCGTTTTCGTCCTTGATAAGATGCGTGATATCGACTGTCATCGAATCATAAGCGGATCTGCTGCTGCAGACGAATTTGCCGTTGACGGAAACGGAGTGCATCCTGCTGACGGAACCCACGTTGAGTATCACGCGCTTTCCCCGCCAGCCTTCAGGTATGGAAAAGCACCGCCTGAAAAGGAGTTTCTCACCGTATCTTAACTCTCCCTCGAAGCCCGAAAGCAGGCTCTCCAGGGGGAACGGCACGCGGACTTTGCCCTTGAAGCCGCTTTCGGTCTCCAGATCCCAAAATCCGTTCAGGTTGAGCCATTCCTTACGCCTTAAATGCGGGCGCGGATACTCGGCCCACGGTATTATCGAGGGATCGTTTTTGAGCCTTTCGCCCGCCTCGGTATAAAGCTTGTTATACGGTTTTTTCATGCTTTTTCGATACGGCAAGACCGATGATAAGCCCCGCTGCGAGCACGGCGGCGACCGCGAGCGCGGTTATGAATATCGCGTTGGAGGGCAGGAACGAGGTCGTGCCGTCGCTGTTCGTTATCGTGGGCGCGTTCTTCAGCACAGCCGCGCCGATCGCGGGACCGACGACGCCGGGAACGAGCACCTGCGCGATTATCCTGAGCCCCTGGAAGCGGCCCGCCATCGCCTCCGGCGTTTCGTTCCTTATCTTCGCGCCGAATACCGCCATGCCGGTCAAAAAGCCCGAGAGCATCAGGAGCGAGCCGATGAACACCGGTATGGTCATCGCGGCGCCCTCCGCCTTTATGACGCCGGGGAACAGCCAGAGGAGGATATACCCCGCGCACAGCATGCCGAGGGACGGGAATACGGAGCCCCAAAAGCCGTGCTTGTCAATGAATCTGCCGTAAACGGCGGTCAGCGCGGCGGCGGCGATTATCGCGGGAGCGAAAATGAGCACGTAATTCGCCATGCCGAGCGTCTTTTCATAATAGATAATGAGGTACGGCATGAACACCTGTATGGAAATGTTGAACACTATGAAGGCGATAAGCGTAAGATACAGCCCCGCGTTCCTCCGTATGACGCCCGGGCGGAAGCCGTAAAGTATCGTTGCGAAATAGCCGAGCTCGTCGCGCTCCTTTTTAGGCGCCTCGTCGACTATGAAGAAGCCGATCACGCCTATTACGAGCACCACGCCGCCGATTATCAGGTATATCGCCGTCCAGCTTTGGGGCTTGTCGAGGTCGAAGCTCATGAAGCCGCCGAACACGCAGAGTATCGCGACGAGGGGCATCATGGAATTTATGCCCTCCGCCTTTCCGCGGTTGGTCTTGTCGGTCATGTCGGTGAGCCAGGCGTTGTACGCGGCGTCGTTCGCGGAGGAGCCGAAGAAGGTCATCACGCAGTCGAGTATTATAACCACTGTGACCGCGACCGCCGCGGCGTTGGCGGCGGCGCCGAATATGCCGGAGATGACGTCGAGCTTTACGAACGCGAAGGCGATTATCGAAACGCCCCAGAGTATGTAGCCGAGGCACATGAACAGCTTTCTTTTGCCGAGCTTGTCGGAAAGCGCGCCGACGAATATCGTGGTAAGCGTCGCGGCGACGGCGCTCGCCTCCACCATAAGCGAGATATCCTTTGCGGAGGCGTTGAACATCTTGTAGATGAACACGTTGAAATACATGTTCTCGACCACCCACGCTATCTGCCCGACGAGCGAGAAGATCACGAGCGCGACGAAGAAGCGTTTGTTTTTCATGGCAGGGCTCCTTTGTTTGATGTGTATATTATAGCACAGTATCCGGGTCTGTTCAACGACGTGTTCCGCTCGGGGCGATAAGCCGGGCTCCGAGGTTGACCGGCGCCGCGCGAAGGGGTATAATATGCGTGAGAAATCTTTGGAGGATACCGTTATGTTTACCGTTCAAAAAGCGACGTTCGACGAAAGTACGACCGCGCGGCTGATCGAGCTCTCCCAAATCTGGGCGGACGAGAACATCACCTTCGGGCTCCGCGCGAACACGAAGGAGGATCTTAAGGAGCCCTGCTTCACCGCCGTTTCGGAGGGGGAGGTGATCGGCTACGCCTTCGGTCATTATTACGAGAGGGAGCACCCGAACTCCGTTATAAAAAAGGGGAGCCGCTGCTTTGAGCTGGACGAGCTGTACGTACTCCCCCGCTTCCGCTCGGAGGGGGTCGGCGCGGCGCTTTTCAGGGCGATCGAGAAGGAGGCCCGGACGAACGCCGATTTCATGACGCTCACCACCGCCACGAAGGATTGGCGGAGGATACTCTCCTTCTACTCCGACGGCATGGAGATGGTATTCCACGACGCGTATCTCGTGAAGGCGTTGGAGGAATAGCAGGCGGCTTATTAAGCGGGCTTTACGGCCCGTTTTTTCATGCCGGACGATCCGCGCCGGGCGAAGGCCGCGGCTTCTTGACATGTCGGCCGGCGGATAATATAATTAACGGAACGTATGATTTGCGTTTTCATCAGCTTTCCGGCGCGAAACGCCGGTACCGATCGGAGGTTGTTATGACTGTTCAGGATTTTGTTTCCTATCGTGAGCGTATTACGGACGCCTGTTCCAAAGCCATTGTTGGCAAGAACGAAGAGATAACCTTGACAGCCGTTTGCTGGCTTTGCGGAGGTCATATCCTGCTGGAGGACGTTCCCGGCACGGGCAAGACGATGCTGTTCCGCGCGTTTTCCAAGGCGGTCGGCTGCAGCTTCAAGCGCATCCAGTTCACGCCCGACGTTATGCCAAGCGACGTCACGGGCATCAATTTCTACAACATGAAGACCGGGGAATTCGAGTTCCGTCCCGGTCCCGTATTCGCGGATCTGGTGCTTGCGGATGAGATCAACCGCGCGACGCCGCGCACGCAGTCGAGCCTTCTTGAGGCCATGGCGGAGCGGCAGGTCTCCGTGGACGGCGTTACGAGGGAGCTGGGCGCTGCCTTCATGGTCGCCGCTACTCAGAACCCGATAGAATCCTTCGGCACATTCCCGCTTCCCGAAGCGCAGCTCGACCGATTCATGATGCGAATGAAGCTCGGCTACATGCACAGGAACGAGGAGATAAGCGTTGCCTTAAGGCAGGATACCGAGCGCATTATCGACGGGATCGAGCCCGTCGTCTCCGCGGAGGAGACGCTTAAGCTCCGCGCCCGCCTCGATGAGATAGAGATCGGCGAAGCGGTAATGGGCTATATCATGGACATTATCGAAAAAACGAGGACCGATCCCCGATTCCACATAGGCGCTTCCGTCCGCGGCACCATCGCGCTGTGCAGGACCGCGCGCGCTTACGCCGCGTTCAGCGGCCGCTCGTTCGTTACGCCGGACGACGTAAAGCTGCTCGCGCCGTACGTGCTTGCCCACCGTCTGCATTACAGATCTGCCGTAAGCAGCGCGGAGGCGGAAGAGACCTTCCGCGCAGCGCTCGGCACGATACCCGTTCCCACCGAGGAATAAGAAAGCAGCTCCCATATCATGATGCTGGTGTTGTTGGTCATCGTAATACTTGTCGCGCTCGCGCTGCAGAGATATTCCGTCTGGCGCGCCGAGAACTGCCGCGACATACGCTACGAATGCAGGCCCTCCGTCCGCGCATGCGAACCGGGGGATGTTTTCCTTGTGTTCAGCAACGTCAAAAACGTCGGCCGCTATCCCTCCCCCACGCTGAGGATCGAGGAACGCTTCCCCAAAAAGCTCAACGTGCTGGAGGCGGAGGAGTACGACGTAAAGGTGCTTACCAACGATCACCGCATATACAACAGCACGGTAATCGTGCGCGGGCGTCAGCAGGTAAAGCGCTTCCTGCGCGCCTCCATTTCCGAAAGGGGCGAGTATCATTTCTCATTCGCCGAGATGTACGCGGGCGATTTCCTGGGCCTGAACGAGTTTGAATTTTTGCGTACGAACGACCATACCATCGTCATATACCCCGCAAAGATAGAAAACGGCGATCTTCTCAAGGCCTTTACGAACGCCGGTGACGAGATCGCTATGAAGAAGCTCCTGCTGGAGGATCCCATTTCCGTTTGCGGATACAGGGATTACACCGGCAGGGAGCCCATGCGCCGCATAAGCTGGACGCAGAGCGCGATCCGGAACGAGCTGATCGTCAAGAATTACGACCCCGTATGGCAGTATTCGCTGACGATAGTGCTCGATATGCAGTTCCACGGCGATTTTGACCGCCACCGCGAGTATCAGGAATTCTGCTTCTCCCTCGTCAGGACCTTCTGCGAGATGCTGGAGGAGCGGATGATCGGCTACCGTCTTATTACGAACGCGAACATCACGAGCGGGCTGTCAAGGTTTTCGAGCACGGGCGGCAAGGGCGGCTCGTTCAGCCGCATACTGTACGCGCTGGGCTCCGCCGGGAACGGGTGCGTGTGCTCCGTCGAACAGCTCCTGCGAGACGTTTGCATTGAGAACAGACAGCGGGACAGCATCGTTTTCGTCTCGACCCGCTGCGACGATCAGGTGCGCCGCGCGCTCGATATGATGCGGGAATACAAGGGCGGCGGCATAGTGACGCTCTATGCCGAAGAGCTGTTCCCCCAGGCGGCGCCGAACCCGGACGATACCGAAGCGAAAGGAGAGCCGACGGCATGAACCGACTCCTTCGCACAGCCTTCGCTGTTTCGCTCGCATATATCTTCCTTACGCTCCTCTCCGTCATGGCGGCGGGGGCCGGCATGCCCTTTGCCGCGTTCGCCTGCCTGTATTTCGGCGTGGTGCTGTTTTTGCTTCCCAAAGCCCTTCCCAAGCTCGATCGCATGGGACCGCTCTTTGCCGTGCTCGGCACGCTGCTCGCGCTTCTGGGCTTCGCGGTCCTCAAGCTGTACCGGTGCCCGATACCGCACTATATCGCGCACGGCCTGGGCGCTGCCGCCGCGGGGATATTCATAAGCACGCTCAGGCACAGGACCACCAACGCCGCCTTCGCAGCCAAATTCCGGTTCTCGATCGTGCTTATACTCGCATTGATCGCCTCGCTGTATGCCGCGGTGCTCATCGGCTTTACGGAGGACCTTGCGGTCCCCGTTCGCAAGGCGTCGGTAAGGCTGGCGATAGACAGCGCCGTTCCCGTAACGATAATGATGCTCGTGACGGGCGTGCTCCTGCTGCGCGGCCTGCGCGCGCTGGAGGGCACGGTGAACGAAAAGGATTTCAACCGCCGCCAGCTCCGCGATACGCTCATTTTCGCCTCGTTCGTAAGCGTCGTGTTTATAGCGCGGCCCCTGTTCTTAAAGGGCGTGGTGCTGTTTATGAACGGCGTTGTGCACCCCTTCTGGCAGTTTGTACTGCGGATGATAAACGCTCTGATGGCGTTTATCGCCAAGCTCGGGCCCAAGTACAACGAGGCCCCGCATATCGAGATCACTCCCGGGCCCTCCGACCCGGCGCCGCTCCCTGCCGCCTCCTTCGAGCCGAACCAGGAGCCGGAGAATTACATGATCGACGAGAATACAGAGCTTAAGTTCTACAAGCTCTTCCTCTATATCTTCCTCGCGGCCGCCGCGGCGGTGCTGCTCTTCTTCCTTATAAGGGAGCTCATAAAGCTGATCAAGAGGCTCCGCAGGCGCGGCATTTCCCGCGGGAGGGGCTATCCCAACGAGATCCGCGAAAAGCTCGACGACGAAGAAGCCGTGCAAAAGCATGAAAAGCCCAAAAAGCATGGCGAGCCGCGGACCCGCATAAGGTATCTTTACAGGGAATTCCTGCGTCATCTGCGAAGGCGAAAGATCAGCATAGAGCCATACGATACCTGCGCGAAGATCAACGAGCGCGCGAAGCCCGCGCTCCACGCGGATGAAGAGGAGCTCTCGGAATTCCGCGAGCTTTACGAAAATGCGCGCTATCACGGGAACGAAGCGCCGACCGACGAGGACGCCGCCCGCATGAAAGCGCTGTATGAAAACCTTAAAAAGCCGCGCTGATCCCCGACCGGGCGCAGAGCGCGCGCACAGCCCAAACCGAACAAACGGGACAGTTTTGAACTGTTCCGTTTTTACTTTTGCCGCGCTGAAAAAACACCCATCTTGTTATTGACGGGACGACCTTTGAAATAGTATAATAGTTTAATGACTTCGGCTTTCACGCCGGACAAAATGAGAAGGGGATTGAAAATGAGCCTCCTTAAAAAAACGCTTTCTCTTGTACTCGTCGCCGTGATGGCGTTCGCCCTCGTTCCCGCGGGGAGCGTATTCGCCGGCGGCGCCCGTCTTTTACCGAAGGCTCCGGCGCGCGAGCTGCCCGCCGATTCGGACTTTGACGGCATTCCCGACTCCTCCGACAACGCGCCGAACAGCAATCTGTTCTCCGCCGATATGAAGAGCAGTCACGACGACACGACCACCGTCACGTTTACGGTCGACTTCAGGAATTTCTTTGAGGACAACACCGTTTATCAGCCGGATCTTGCGTCCTTCTCCGTGATCGGCTCGGCGCTCGCCTATTACAATATCGACCCGACCGATTCCGATCCGACTTACGTCAGATTCGCGTCCGCTCCCGTTCAGGGCAATTCCGCGGTGCAGTTCGACGGCATGGCGCTGATGGCGCTCTTCGGCTTTGAGGACGTTAAGGACTTCACTCTCAACAGCTACGGGGACGACGATATCTGCGAAATGGTCATCGGTCACCGTCTGTACGCTTTCGGCGGCGAGACCAAGGAGATCATAGCGATCTGGGTGCGCGGCACCGAACCCAAATCCTCCGAGGAATGGAGTTCCAACTTCAACGTGGGCGATCTCGTGAGGTTCTTCGACGCATACGATTCCGTTGAGGGCAAAACTCCCCGCCAGTCCAACGACGACTGGACTCGCAAGACCAACCACCGCGGCTTCGACGTCTGCGCGACGAGGCTGCTCAACTACCTTAAGACCTATTATTTCGACGAGTACGTTCAGCCCGAGCTCGACCTTTATCCCGAGGCGTCCGTCGCCTACTGGCTCACCGGTCACTCGAGGGGCGCCGCGGTAGCGAACCTCATGGCGTCCTACCTGATCGACGAGGGGAACGAGATCTTCGCCTACACCTACGCCTCGCCCAACAACACGGCGAATACCGAAGCCTCCGCCGAAAAATACGACTGTATCTTCAACCTTGTCAACGCGAACGACTTTGTGCCCATGCTGCCCATGGTGGAATGGGGCTTCACGCGCTTCGGCAAGACGGCGATAGTCGACGCATCCCAGTGGGCGAGCGAGATCCAGTCCGCCACCGGCTCGAAGTACGACGGGAACTATCTCTCCTCGAGCGATATGTCGACCCTGCTTTCGAAGTTCATCTGTATCACGGGCGAGAATTCCGACCGCAGCAACCCCGGCAAGATACTCGGCTGGCGCGAGGTGTACGTTTATCACTGCGGGCA
>CAMZAY010000033.1 GCA_947304365.1 uncultured Clostridia bacterium
TGGTATGATTTTGAGAAAATAGGTATTACCTATTTGCGGGGCTGAAAAGCCCGCTCAAGTCATACTTCAGGAGGTGTCCCGTGGACGATCCCAACCATTTGACCGTTAACGCCGACCGCACGGTGCAGGAGCAGCTGCTTTACGAAATGCGCTTCGGCGCCTTTCGCGACTGTTCGCGTCTGCCGCGGGAAAGTCTGCTTGCCCAGAGCCTGGACATCAGCCGCACGCAGCTTCGCGACAGCCTTGCCGAGCTTGAGCGCGAGGGGTTCATCAGCCGCAAGCAGGGGCTCGGCACGATCATAAACCGCCACGTTTTGAACGTGCCGGTGCGCATGGATATCGAGATCGAGTTCATGGAGATGGTCCGAAGATCCGGGCATGAGCCGAGCGAGAAGCTGATCAAGTCCGGCAGCGTGCTCTCCGCCGCCGCCGCCGCGAAGCTCGGCATAGGCAAGACGGACGAGATGCTGTTCGTCTCCCGCATAGTCACCTCCGACGGCAAGCCCGTCATCTACTGCGAGGATTACATCCCCGGCTTTATGATAAAGAGCGGGGGGTATTCCGAGGAAGAGCTTGAAAAGCCCATCTTCTCATTCTTAAAGGACCGCTGCGGGAAGGACGCCTACCTTGACGTTACGGAGGTCCGCCCCGCCGCCGCGAAGGCGCAGGTCGCAAAGAGGCTCGGCGTCGCCGAAGGTACGCCCCTCCTCTACATGGACGAGGTCGATTACGACTTCGAGGGCGTGCCCGTAATGTACTCCCGCCAATTCTACGTGGACGGGGTCATAGCGCACACCGTGATAAGGCGCAAGATCTGAGATAATATAAACAAATTGAAAGGAGCCCATTATGCCGTTCATCTATGACGAACCCTCCCATACTTTCGGAGAGTATCTGCTTATTCCCAACTACACGAGCGAGGAATGCACCCCGCAGAACACCGTTTTGACCACGCCCCTCGTTAAATTCAGAAAGGGCGAGGAGGCTCCCATAAAGCTGAACATACCCCTTGTTTCGGCTATAATGCAGTCCGTCTCGAACGACACCCTTGCCGTTGCGCTCGCAAGGGAGGGCGGCGTTTCGTTCATTTACGGCTCGCAGTCGGTCGCCAGCCAAGCGGCTATGGTAAGGAAGGTGAAGACCTATAAGGCGGGCTTCGCCGTTTCCGATTCCTGCGTAACGCCGGAAAACACCGTTGCCGACCTCGTCGCTCTTAAGGCGAAGACCGGGCATTCCACCGTCGCCGTCACTCACGACGGAAGCTCTACGGGCAAGCTCCTCGGCGTCGTTACGAGCCGCGATTACCGCATCACCCGCATATCTCCCGATGAGAAGGTCAAGAATTTCATGACCCCCATCGAGAGGCTCGTCACCGCTCCCGAGGGCGTTTCCCTGAAGGAAGCGAACGACATCATCTGGGATCACAAGCTCAACTCCCTGCCCGTTGTGGATAAGGACGGCAACATGGTCGCCTTCGTCTTCCGCAAGGATTACGACGTGCATAAGGAGAACCCGATGGAGCTCCTCGATCACAACAAGCGCTACGTCGTCGGCGCGGGCATCAACTCCCGCGATTACGAGACCCGCGTTCCCGCCCTCGTCGAGGCGGGCGCGGACGTGCTCTGCATCGATTCGAGCGAGGGTTACACCGCATGGCAGGCGAAGACGCTCGCCTGGATCCGCGATAAGTACGGCGATACCGTTAAATGCGGCGCGGGCAACGTGGTCGACCGCGAGGGCTTCATGTTCCTGGCGGAGGCCGGCGCGGACTTCGTTAAGGTCGGCATTGGCGGCGGCTCCATCTGCATCACCCGTGAGACGAAGGGCATCGGCCGCGGTCAGGCGACCGCCGTTATGGAAGTCGCCAAGGCGCGCGACGAGTATTACGAGAAGACCGGCGTTTACGTGCCCATCTGCGCGGACGGCGGCATAGTAATGGATTATCACATCACCCTCGCCCTTGCAATGGGCGCGGACTTCTGCATGCTGGGCCGGTATTTCGCCCGCTTCGACGAATCTCCCACGAACAAGGTGATGGTCAACGGCTCCTACATGAAGGAGTACTGGGGCGAAGGCTCCTCCCGCGCGCGCAACTGGCAGCGCTACGACATGGGCGGCGGCTCGAAGCTCTCCTTTGAAGAGGGCGTCGATTCCTACGTTCCCTATGCGGGTCCGCTTCACGACAACGTGATGGTGACCCTGGCGAAGGTCCGCTCCACCATGTGCAACTGCGGTGCGCTCACCATCAAAGAGCTGCGCGACAGCGCAAGGCTGACGCTCGTTTCCGCCACCAGCATCGTGGAGGGCGGCGCGCACGACGTCGTGCTCAAGGAGCAGAAGGCGTTCGGGATGAAGAAGTAAATATCACGCGAATAAACCGGCAGTTTCCTGCCGGTTTTTTTCGTTTGCTCTTTACACCCGAATAAAAAAATGTTATAATATAATTGGTATAAAATGGATAAACAGGAGTTTTTTCTATGCGCCGTTTACATAAAATAATAATTTCGTCGATACTTGTCATTGCTTCGATACTGCCGCTTGCGGGCTGCGGGCGAAAGACCCTTGCGCCGGACTCCGGCATGTTCGAAAAGTTCATGGACGCGATATGCTCCTTCGATTACGAGAAGGCGTATTCCATGCTTGCAAAGTCGAGCACCGTCTCCCCCGCCGTCACGGCGGAGCCCGAGGACGGCGACGTTACCTCGATCGGCGCGCCGGAGGAGAAGCAGGAGGTCAAGAAGTACGTCACCGGCCCCGAATTCGCCGAGAAGTACCAAAAGATATTCTCCGGCATAGGCGTTAAGTCGATAAGCTATGAGAAGCTTTCCGAGGAGGCGGACGGCAGGACGCTGACCGTGAAATACAGGACCGCCTACAATACCGAGGAGCTTGGCGTTCTTGAGGACGAATACGAGATGACGATAGTGCTCGAGGGCGAGGAGAGCCGCGTGAAATGGACGCCGGCGCTCATTTTCCCGACGATGACCTGGGGCTCCACGGTAAGGGTGACGACCGTCGCCGCGCACAGGGGCGACATACTTGCGAGCGGCGAGCTGCTTGCCGAGACGGTGATGCTGAACGCCATCGTCGCCGATCTTGAAAAGATAACCGACCGCGCCGATTTCATATCTAAGATCGCCGCGATACTCGATATGGACGCCGCGGAAGTGACGAAGAAGTTTGAGACCGCTAAGCAGAGCCCGGTGCTGATCGCCCAGATAAACGACAACGAGCTTACCCCCGACATGCACGAGGGGCTCGACAACCTTGAGGGCGCGCGCATCATAGAGAATTACGGCTGGGACAGGCATTACCCCAAGGGCGGACTTATGGCGCACACGATCGGGTACGTCGGCTACGTGGAGGAGTCGGAGCTTGAAGCCCTTAACGAGGGCAGGACGGAGACCGACGGCCTTTACACCACCCATTCAATAGTTGGCCGCTCCGGCATTGAGAAGGCCTATGAATCCGTGCTCCGCGGGAAGGACGGGCTCTCCGTCACCGTGCGCGACGCGGAGGGCGAATACGTTTCCACCATTTACAGGAAGCCCGTAGAGCACGGCTCCGATGTGCATCTGACCGTGGACCTCAAAATGCAGGAGCGCGCGGAAGAGGTGCTCGACCTTGTGCTTTGGGGCGACAACACCGCGGGAGCCGTGGTGGTAATGGAGCCCAGATCCGGCGAGGTGAAGGCGATCGCCTCCTATCCCACCTACGATCTTAACAAAATAGCCATCAGCGCGGATCACGATTATTACTCCGCGCTGCTCGAGCAGAAGAACAAGCCGCTCCAGAACCGCACGACGCTGGGCCTTTATCCGCCGGGATCGTCGATAAAATCCTTCACCGCGGCCGCCGCGATGGAGCTTGGCATTGCCGGGCCGAGCTACGTTTTCACCGGCAGCATAGTCGACGATTACTGGACGCCCAGGGGCTACGGCACATGGGTCTGGCCGCCCATCAAGCGCACCAAGATCAACAACCGTTCGGAGCCGCTCAATATGACGAACGCGATGCTCCATTCCGACAACATCTATTTCGCGAACCTCGCCCTTATGATGGGAGAGGAGAAATTTCTGGGCTATCTTCGCGGGATAGGCTTTGAGCAGAGCATGCCCTTTGAGCTGAGCGTCGCCAAGTCCACGCTCAAGGTCAAGTACGACACGGAGGATCAGTGGAACCTTCGAAGCATTGCGGAGACCGGCTACGGTCAGGGCCAGGTGACGATCGCGCCGCTGCAGCTTGCAGCGATGTACTGCGCGTTCAGGAACGGAGGGAACATACCCGTTCCCAGGATAACCGATTCGCTCTACCGCACGAACGGCACGGACTACACCCCCTATCAGACTTTTGAGAACAAGACCTGGATCGAGGGCGCGATACAGCCCTACACCATAACCGTGCTCACTCCCATGATGGAGAACATAATGAGCAGGGACTACAACGGCACCGGCAGCCGCCTGCGCGCGCGCGGATGCACCGTTGCCGGCAAGACCGGCACCGCGGAGATCGGCTCCGATAAATCGAGGGAGATCTCCTGGTTCGTCGGCTTCCGCGTGGACGTTGCGGAGGAGGACGAGCTGCTCGTTCTCGTAATGCTCGAGATACCCACTACCGACGAATACAAGTACCTTAAGTTCGACATCGCGCGCGAGCTCATAAGCCTTGACAAATAAGGAGAATCGAATGGCAAACAAAAAGAACGGCTCCAAAAACGCCAATAACGATACGCTCAAGGTCACGCGGATAAGGACCTCTTCCCCCGCGAAGAGGACGTCGAAGACCGCGTCCTCCGGCGGCAAACGCAAAAGCGCCTCCGCGCAAAGGAAGGCAGCGAAGCCCGAAAGGGAGAAGCTGCCCCCCGAGCGGATAGACGAGATCGCGGGCGTCATATTCATAGCGGTCGGCCTCGTTACCGGCATACTCACCTATATCAGGACCGAAGCGGTGCTGAAGAGCATAGTTTCGTTCATGTTCGGCCTGACGGGCGTCGTTCAGTACGCCCTGCCGATAGTGCTTATCGCCGTGGGGGTCGCGCTTATCGCCGTGCCCCGCCGCCAGACGGGCACGGGCGCCGTTGCGATGTGCCTTGGGATAGTGTGGTGCATCGACTGCATCATCCACATCGCCGCCAAAAAGATAGGCGATCAGAGCTTCGGCGAATACGTGAAGGCCGCCTACCGCTTCGGCACGGACGCGAAAAGGGGCGGCGGGTTCCTCTCCGCCGTGCCTTCGTACGGGCTTTCCAAGCTGATAACCCCCGCGGGAGCGATCATAATATTCGCCGCCGCGGCGCTCGTTCTTTTGCTGCTCGTGACAAGGATATCCATTCGCTCCACCGGCAAAAAGGTCATCGCGAAGGTCGACGAGATCGAGGACAGGCGCAAGGCGCGCCTTATCAACGAGACCGTCGGCGACGACGCTTCCCCCCGCGACAGGAGATACCGCGGGCAGGACGAGCTGAAGCTCGGCGCGGAAGACGGCCCCCGCAGCCCGCTTGCGAAGCGCACGAAGCAGGAACGGCAGGGCTCCGAAAAGCAGGGCGAGCTTGAATTCATGCCCTCCAAGGGAAGCCTGCCCTCCTCCGGTGCAAAGGAGAAGGCCGATCCCGTTTTCGCCCCGGTGAAGCAGGATCCGGAGGATGAGATCCCCGATTACGACCCGTTTGATACCCTGGAGATAACTCCGGAGGACAATATCACCGGCGAGACGGTCGGAAGCACCGCCCCCGCGGCGGAGCCCGCCGAGGCAAAGCCCGACGAGGTCAAGCCCGCGGACGACGATCCCTCCGGTACGGAGGATATCAAGCCGAACGTCGTGCAGGTGTATCAGCGCCCGCCTATATCGCTTCTTAAGCTGCCCGACAAGAGCGAATCGATCGCGAACGACTCCCCCGAGGAAAAGGGACGCCTGCTTATCGAAACGCTTGCGAGCTTCAACATAAACGCCCGCGTGACGCATATCAGCGTCGGCCCCGTCATCACGCGGTTCGAGATACAGCCCGCGCAGGGCGTAAGGGTGAACAGGATCACCTCCCTCTCGAACGATATCGCGCTTGCGCTCGCCGCGCCGCGCGTCAGGATAGAGGCGCCCATCCCCGGCAAGGCGGCGGTCGGCATAGAGATACCGAACAAGGACACCGCCATGGTAAGGCTGCGCGAGGTGCTCGACACGCGTGAATTCTCCGTCGCGTCGTCGCCGCTCACGTTCGCTCTCGGCAAGGACATAGCGGGAAAGCCCGTGTATGCGAACCTTGAAAAAATGCCCCATATGCTGATAGCGGGCGCGACCGGCTCCGGTAAATCGGTCTGCATCAACAGCATTATATTGAGCACGGTCTACAAGTCCTCCCCCGACGAGGTGAGGATGATACTCATCGACCCGAAGGTGGTCGAGCTTTCGATATTCGCTCCCGTGCCGCATCTTTACTGCCCCGTCGTTACGGACGCCAAGAAGGCGGCGGGCGTGCTCAAATGGGCCTGCAACGAGATGGATCAGCGCTACAACAAGATGAGCAAGGTCAACGCGCGCGATCTTGCGAGGTACAACGCCCTTATGGAGGATCCGGAGGAGCGTATGCCCCGCCTTATGATAATCATAGACGAGCTTGCGGATCTTATGATAGTTTCCGCAAAGGACGTTGAGGAATCCATCGCCCGCCTGGCGCAGCTCGGGCGCGCGTGCGGAATACACCTGATCGTGGCGACACAGCGCCCCAGCGTGGACGTTATAACGGGCCTTATAAAGACCAACATCCCCTCGAGGATCGCTTTCGCGGTGGCAAGCGCGATCGACTCCCGCGTTATACTCGACATGGGCGGCGCGGAAAAGCTTTTAGGCCACGGCGATATGCTCTTCCACCCGAACGGCGCGGCGAAGCCCATAAGGGCGCAGGGCGCGTTCGTTTCGGACGAAGAGGTGGAAAGCATTATGGATTTCTTCAGCGCGCATCAGCTTGACGTGCCCAAGAACAACAACGTGCTCGATTCGATACCCGATCTTACCGCGCCGACGGGCCAGGGCAACGGCAAGCAGGAGGATGAGCTCCTGCCCGACGCGGTGAGGATAGTGATGGAATCCGGCTCCGCCTCCATTTCGATGATCCAGCGCAGGCTGCGCGTGGGCTATGCGAGGGCGGCGAGGCTTGTGGATATAATGGAGCAGATGAAGCTGGTCTCCGGCTTCGACGGCTCGAAGCCCCGCAAGGTGCTTATCGACGAGGCGGGTTATCAGGAGCTTTTCGGCTCCGGCGGATCGGAGTATTAAATGGCTGTTAAGGTTGGTATGGTTTCCCTCGGCTGTTCCAAAAACCGTGTGGATTCCGAAGAAATATTGGGCGAGCTCATCGAAAGGGGCTTCGAGCCCGTGACCGATCCCGAAGCGGCGGAGGTCATAATCGTCAACACCTGCGGCTTTATCGAAAGCGCGAAGACCGATTCCCTTGACTCCGTTTTCGAGATGGCGCAGCATAAGGCGACCGGCGCATGCAGGCTGCTCGTGGTATGCGGCTGTCTTTCCGAACGGTATTATGACGAGCTTATCGAGGAGCTGCCCGAGGCGGACCTTATCTGGGGCGTGAAGGATCACGCCGGGCTTGCGGAGGCGATCGTTCAAAGGCTGACCGGGGAGCTGCCCGCGCCGTGCAAAAAGGCGGACAGGGTGCTTACCACTCCCCCCTACCGCGCGTACCTTCGCATTGCCGACGGGTGCGACAACCGCTGTACCTACTGCGCGATACCCCTTATCCGCGGCGGCAGGGTGAGCGTGCCAATGGAGGAGCTCGTTTCGGAGGCGGAGCGCCTTGCGGAGCGCGGCGTTACGGAGCTTACCGTTATAGCGCAGGATACCTCCGCTTACGGCATTGACATTTACGGAAAGCCCATGCTGGCGGAGCTTTTGAAGAAGCTTGCGGCGATAGAAAAGCTGCATTGGGTAAGGCTGCTCTACACCTACCCCAACACGGTTGACGAGAAGCTTATCGACACGATAAATTCCGAGCCGAAGATCTGCAACTACATCGATATGCCGATACAGCATATCGATCCGGGCCTTCTTTCCGCCATGAACCGCCACGGCTCGGCGGAGCATATACGGGAGATAACGGACTATATCCGAAAAGCGAACCCCGATTTCATACTGAGGACGACGGCGATAGTCGGCTTCCCCGGCGAGACGGAGGAACAGTTCCGGGCGCTTCTCGATTTCTTTGAGGAGCCTCCCTACGACCGGCTGGGGGCGTTCACCTACTCCGCGGAGGACGGCACTCCCGCCGCCTCGATGCCCGATCAGATACCCGAAAAGGTCAAGCATTCGCGGCTCGACAGGCTTATGCGGAGGCAGATGCGGATATCCCTCGCGGCGAACAGGGCGAGGATAGGCAAAGTGTACGAGGCGCTCGTCGACGGCGTCGAGGGCGATACGGCCCTCTGCCGATCGTATGCGGAGGCGGCGGAGGTGGACGGCTTCATAAAGGTGAAGCTCGATCCGGCGCATCCCGTAAAATGCGGAGATTACGTGTTCGTCCGCGTGACCGGCGCGGGCACGTACGATCTTGAGGCTGAACTCATTCAATAAAGCTGTAAGGAGAATTGATCAATGAATCTTCCCAACAAGCTCACAGTTGCGAGGATGCTCGCAATACCGTTTTTCATCGCCTGCTTCTTCCTGCCCGACTGGAC
>CAMZAY010000034.1 GCA_947304365.1 uncultured Clostridia bacterium
CCGCGAACGCGCTTGCGGGGCTCATCTCCGATGAGGAGCTTTCCGAGGATTACATCATCCCCAAGGCGTTCGATCCCAGGGTGGGAAAGACCGTTGCGAAGGCTGTCGCCGAAGCCGCGAGGAAGAGCGGAGTCGCAAGGATCTGAGATTGAAGAACCGAAGCTCCCCACAGGAAAAACACGGTACAGCGGCAGCCATGCCCCTGTACCGTTTTTGGCGATATATTCGTCAAAACAAGACAACTGCAGTTGACAAAACGACTGCGGCGTATTAAGATAATCATTACGGTTTTCCGACCGCGTTTTTTTTCGCGCCGGTGAGCCGCGCCGATTTGTCCGCGTATGAAAGGGTATTATTTCGAATGGAAACGCTTAGGATCATAAATACCGTGCTGGGTGCGGTCGTTACCGTTCTTTACGCATACCAGTTCGTTTTCATACCCCTTCAGTGGATACTCTGGCACAGGAAGAAAAAACGCCTTAAAAACGCTCCCAAGCCGGAGCTGACGGGCAACAGATACGCCGTGCTCATCTGCGCAAGGAACGAATCGAACGTCATAGGCGACCTTATAAGCAGCATAAAGGAGCAGACCTACGGGCAGGACAAGCTGACGGTATTCGTCGCGGCGGACAACTGTACGGACGATACCGCCGAAAAGTGCCGCTCGATGGGCGCCGTGGTCTATGAAAGGTCCGATAAGGAGCACGTCGGCAAGGGCTACGCGATGGATCTTCTTATGCGCTCGATAAAGCGCGACTATCCTGATTCATTCGACGGGTTCTTCGTTTTCGACGCGGATAATCTCCTTACCAAAAACTATATAGAGAAGATGGACCGCAAGGCTGCGGAGGGTTACGATATCGTGACCAGCTACCGCAACAGCAAGAACTACGGCGACAGCTGGATAAGCTCCGGCTACGCCACCATGTTCATGCGCTCGAGCCGGTATCTCAATCATACGAGGAGCCTCCTCGGTACGAGCTGTTATGTTTCCGGCACGGGCTATATGTTCAGCAAACGGATCGCGGATGAATTCGAAGGCTGGCCCTTCATGATGCTGACCGAGGATATCGAGTTCTCCGCGCATGAGATACTGAAGGGCAGGCTGATCGGCTTCTGCCATGACGCGGAGTTTTTCGACGAGCAGCCCACAAAGTTCCGCCTTTCCTGGAGGCAGCGTCTTCGCTGGTCGAAGGGGTATCTCCAAGTATTGAGGAAGTACGGCGGAAGGCTCTTCGGAACGTCGCTGTCGGGCAATTTCGCATGCTATGACCTCAATATGTGCATTTTCCCGGCGTACCTTGTCACGATATTCTCCGTGCTGGTCAATATCTCCATATCCGTGACCAAGGTCGTGTCCGGGCAGAGCACCATCCCAATGGCGCTGCTTTCCACCGCCGGCTGACTGTTCGGAATGTATCTGCCCATGTTTGCCGTCGCACTCGTAACGATACTGACCGAATGGAAGCACATCCATTCCAAGGGGTACAAGAAGGTGCTCGCGATATTCACCTCGCCGATATTCATGCTCTCGAACGTTCCGATAGCGTTCATCTCGCTCTTCTCGAAGCCCGAATGGAAGCCAATCGAGCACTCCGTCAGCGCAAAGGATCTCGACAGCAGGAGCACATCCGAAAGGCTCCCGACAGAATAAACGGAATAAAGCCATGGCCGGACGGCGCGATTTGCCGTCCGGCCTTTAATATACCTTACAATACCATTGAAAACCAAAGAAAAATAATGTATAATTAACATGGAAATAAATGTGGCCTCGCGGCCGCCCTACAAAACGCAGTGTTGGAGGAATAAGATAATGGAAAAAATCGATCGTCTTGCTGTTACAACGATGAGGATGCTCTCCGTCGAAGCCATCCAGAAGGCCAAGAGCGGGCATCCCGGGCTCGCGATAGGCTCCGCGCCCATGGCTTACACGCTTTGGAAGGGCATGAGACACGATCCGAAGCATCCCGAGTGGCTCGGCCGCGACCGCTTTGTTTTGAGCGCGGGGCACGCTTCCATGCTGCTCTATTCGCTCATGCATCTTTTCGGATATCCCGTAACCGTTGACGATATAAAGGAATTCCGTCAGCTCGGCGCAAAGACCGCCGGCCATCCTGAATACGGCAATATCCCCGGCATAGAGGCGACCACAGGCCCCCTTGGGCAGGGCTTTGCGATGGCGGTCGGCATGGCCATGGCGGAGCGTCACATGGCGGCGCGCTTCAACCGCGAAGGCTATAACGTGATCGACAACCGCACCTATACCCTTATGGGCGACGGCTGCATGATGGAGGGCGTCGCGTCGGAGGCCGCTTCCCTCGCGGGGACCCTCGGCCTCGGCAGGCTGATCGCGCTTTACGATTCCAACCGCATAACAATAGAGGGCTCCACCGACCTCGCCTTTACCGAGGACGTTAAAAAGCGTTTCGAGGCATACGGCTGGCAGGTGCTCGAAGTCGCCTCCGGCGAGGATATGGACGCCGTTGCAGGCGCAATCGAAGAAGCGAAGGCGGATGAAGCGCATCCCTCGCTCATAATCGTCCACACCAACATCGCGGAGGGCACCGCGAAGCAGGGCTCCGCTTCGAGCCACGGCTCCCCCCTCGGCGAGGAGAATATTGCCGCATACAAGGCGTCCCTTAACTGGGAGTATCCCGAGTTCACCGTTCCCGAAGAGGTCAGGACGCATATGGCAAAGCTCGGCGAGGGCTTCTCGAAGCTGTATGACGAGTATTCCGAGCTGATGAACGGCTACAAGGCCGCCTATCCCGAGCTTTATGAGGAGCTTGCCGCATGGGAAAACGGCGAGATCCGCTTTGACGTAAACGATCCCGCACTGTGGGAGTTCGACGACGCCGCGAAGCTTGCGACGAGGAAATGCTCCGAGATCATGCTTACGAGGCTCACCGAAAGGATGCCCAACCTCATCGGCGGCTCTGCGGACCTCGGCCCCTCCAATCTGACCTACATGAAGGCGTTCGGCGATTTCAGCAAGGCGGATTATTCCGGGCGCAACTTCCGCTTCGGCATCCGCGAGTTCGCAATGGGCGCGATCGCAAACGGCATGGCGCTCTACGGCGGACTTCGTCCCTACTGCGCGACATTCCTCGTGTTCGTCGATTATCTGAAGCCCGCGCTCAGGCTCTCCGCGCTGATGGGTCTGAACGTGCTCTATATAATGACTCACGACTCCATAGGCGTCGGCGAGGACGGCCCCACCCATCAGCCCATCGAGCAGCTCGATATGCTCAGGGCCACTCCCAATACCTACGTCTACCGTCCCGCGGACGGCAGGGAGACCGCAGCATGCTATATCGCCTCGCTCAACAAGAAGGCGCCCGCGGTGATGGCGCTCTCAAGGCAGAACCTGCCCCAGCTTCCCGGCACCGGCAGAGAGGCCATGAAGGGCGGCTATATCCTTAAGGACTGCGAAGGCATGCCCCTTGTGATACTCATGGCGTCCGGCTCCGAGGTGGAGCTTGCATTGAAGGCGGCGGAGAACATGTCGCGCGACCGCATCCGCGTGCGCGTGGTATCGATGCCCTGTATGGAGCTCTTCGACGAGCAGCCCGAGGAATACAGGATGAGCGTGCTTCCTCCGGAGTGCCGCAACCGCATCGCGTGCGAGGCGCTCGGCGGAATGAGCTGGTATAAGTACATCGGTCTTGACGGCAGGCTCGTCTCTATGAAGGGCTTCGGCGCTTCCGCTCCCGGCGGGAAGCTGTTCGAGCATTTCGGCATCACCGCCGAGGCGATCGAGTCCGCCGCAAGGAGCATCATCGAATAATATCTTACGGAGACGATAAATGGCATTCCCCAAGGAACTCATACGCAATTTCTGCATAATCGCACATATCGACCATGGCAAGTCCACCCTGGCGGACAGGCTCATGCAGCTTACCGATACCGTCGCCGAGCGCGACATGGAGGAGCAGCTTCTTGACTCCATGGATATCGAAAGGGAAAGGGGCATCACGATCAAATCCACCGCGGTGCGTATGTTCTATACCGCGCGCGACGGAAAGACCTACATGCTCAACCTGATCGACACTCCCGGTCACGTGGACTTCACCTATGAGGTCAGCCGAGCGCTCGCCGCATGCGAGGGCGCCGTGCTCGTCGTCGACGCGACGCAGGGAATAGAGGCGCAGACGCTTGCGAACGTGTATCTCGCACTCGACAACGATCTTGAGATAATCCCCGTGATAAACAAGATCGATCTCGCTTCCGCCGATCCCGAGAATGCCATACATGAGATAGAGGATATCATCGGCCTCCCCGCGGAGGACGCTCCCCAGATATCGGCGAAAACGGGCCTTAACGTCGAGGAGGTGCTCGAAAGGATAGTCTCCGACGTTCCCGCTCCGAAGGGCGATCCCGAAGCCCCTCTGAAGGCGCTCATATTCGACAGCCTGTACGATAACTACATGGGCGCGCTCTCCTACGTCCGCGTCATGGACGGCACGGTCAGGCCGGGCGACAGGATCCGCTTCATGCATTCCGGAAATGAGTTCGACGTTACCGAGGTCGGCATTTTCGATCCCGGCCGCAAGCCCGTCAAGGAGCTTACCGCCGGCGAGGTCGGCTATATCTCCGCATCCATCAAATCCGTTGCGGAGACAAAGGTCGGCGATACGATAACCCTTGCGAGCTGCCCCGCCAAGGAGCCGCTGCACGGCTACAAGCAGGCGAATCCCATGGTCTTCTGCGGTATCTATCCCGCGGACGGAGCCGATTACGGCGCGCTTAAGGAGGCGCTCGACAAGCTCATTTTAAACGACGCTTCCATTTCGTATGAGCCGGAGACCTCCCAGGCGCTGGGCTACGGCTTCCGCTGCGGCTTCCTCGGCCTTCTGCATATGGAGATAGCGGAGGAGAGGCTCGAGCGCGAATTCGATCTCGACCTCGTTACCACCGCTCCTTCCGTCATTTACCGCGTCATTATGCTCGACGGCACCGTCAGGATGATCGACAACCCCTCCAATCTGCCCTCTCCCATGGAGATACAGCGAATGGAGGAGCCAATGGTTATGGCCCATATAATGACGCCGCCGGAATTCGTCGGCTCGATAATGGAGCTCTGCCAGGAGAAGCGCGGCTTCTTCCTCGATATGACGTATCTTGAGGAGAACCGCGTCAAGCTCTCCTACCGCATGCCCCTCAATGAGATCATATTCGACTTCTTCGACGGCTTGAAGTCGAGGAGCCGCGGCTACGCGTCCTTCGATTATGAGCTCGGCGAATATGAGGAGAGCGACCTTGTTAAGCTCGATTTCCTTTTGAACGGCGATATGTGCGACGCGCTTTCGACGATAGTCCACCGCGACAAGGCCTATGCAAAGGGCCGCGCCGTCGCCGAAAAGCTGCAGGAGGTCATACCCCGTCAGCAGTTCGAGATACCCATCCAGGCGGCCATAGGCGGCAAGATAATCGCGCGCGAAACGGTGCGCGCCGTCAGGAAGGACGTTCTTGCCAAATGCTACGGCGGCGATATTACAAGAAAGAAAAAACTGCTTGAAAAGCAGAAGGAGGGCAAGAAGCGCATGAGGCAGGTCGGCACGGTCTCCGTTCCTTCCGACGCGTTCATGAGCGTGCTTCGTATCAACTGATGCAGGGACTCTATATCCATATCCCCTTCTGCAAAAAGAAGTGCCGTTACTGCGATTTCGTCAGCTTTCCCGACTTAAAGTGCGAGGATCTGTATTTCGTCGCGCTCGTCGCCGAGATGCGAAAATACGCCCCCCTAATGAGGGAAAGGTCCTTCGACACCGTGTTCATTGGCGGCGGCACGCCCACCGTGCTCAAGCCCGGCAGGATCGCCGCGCTTCTGAACGAGGCGGGGAAGTGCTTTTCCATTAAGCCCGGCGCAGAGATAACCTCGGAGGCGAACCCCGAATCCGCTTCGGAGGAAAAACTCGGCGAGCTTTACGAAGCCGGCGTCAACCGCCTTTCGCTGGGCCTCCAGAGCGCGAACGATCTCGAGCTTCATGCGATCGGCAGGATCCATTCGCGGCAGGACTTCATAAACGCCGTATCCGCGGCGAGGAAGGTCGGCTTCACCAACATAAACGCGGACGTTATGCACGGGCTTCCCGGGCAGACGGTGGAGAGCTGTATCGACACGCTCCGCCTCGTGACGGAGCTTGAGATCCCGCATATCTCGTCCTATTCGCTCATACTCGAGGAGGGCACGCCCCTTTATGACGACGTCCGGAACGGGCGCGTGATACTGCCCGATCCCGACGATACTGCCGATATGGAGGACGCCGGCTTTGAGTTCCTCGCTCAAAGGGGGTATGACCGCTATGAGATATCGAACTTCGCCAAGCCCGGTTCAGAGTGCAGACACAATCTCAATTACTGGGATAACGGCGAATATCTGGGGATAGGCTTGAATTCCCATTCCGCGCTCCGCTTAAAGGGCGACTGGACGCGGTTCAACAACACGGACGATCTGAACGAGTACATAAACGAGCTCGGCGAAGGCAAACTGCCCGTTCGTAATACCCGAAAGATCGAGCGCGACGAGGAGATGTTCGAGACCATAATGCTCGGCCTCCGCAAGATAAAGGGCGTCTCCCGCAGGGGATTTGAGGAGCGCTTCGGATGCGATCCTGTCGAAAGGTACGCCCCCGCCGTTTCGGAGCTCGAAATGGAGGGCTGGCTCGAGGCGACGGAGGACAGTATGTACTTAACAAAGCGCGGGCTCGATTTCCAGAACGAAGCGCTGATAAAATTCATGGAACAGTAAGATGACGGAATTCAGATCGAAAACAGGTATCATATTCGACCTCGACGGGACCCTTTGGGATTCGTCATACCAGGTCGGCATAGCATGGAATCTTTCGTTCAAACGGTACGGCGTGGATCTTGAGCTCACACAGGAGCGAATGGCGGTCATGATGGGCCGCACCGTGCCCGAGATAGGCGAGATACTCCTTCCCGACATAGAGCTTGAAAGGCGCAATGAGATACTCCATGCCTGCTGCGTGGAGGAGAACCGCCGGCTCAATCTCTACGGGGGCGTGCTCTTCGATGGGGTAGCAGAGCTCCTGCCTGCGCTTGCCGGGCGATACGAGCTCTTTATCGTGTCGAACTGCCAGGACGGGTATATCCAGTCGTTTTTGAACTATCACGGCTTTGCCAAAAACGTGACCGATTTCGAGTGCATCGGCCGCACCGGGCTCCATAAGGGGGACAACATAAAGCTCATTATGGAGCGCAACGGGCTTACAAAAGCCGTTTACGTCGGCGATACGGAGCGCGATATGCATTCCGCGCATTCCGCCGGGATACCGTTCATACACGCCTCTTACGGCTTTGGAAAGGGCTTCGCCGCGGAGCATACGATCAGCTCCTTCCGCGATCTGCCCGAAATGCTTGACAGCCTTTTAAAGGAGTGACGCTATGCGCTGCATGTGCAGAGAATGCGGGACGTATATGGTTCAGGCCGAGGACGGCAAGCTCGGCTGTATCTGTCCGGAATGCTTCAACCGCTGCCGGGACTGCCTCGGCACGGATTCGTGCCTTACGCGCGAGCAGCTTGCCGAAATGAAAAAAGACCCCATGATGGCGGAGCTATTCCTTTCCCGCCGCGGGGAGAATGAGGAAGAGTGATGGAAAGATCCTGCGGAGCGGTGCTCTACAAGATGGTAAACGGCGTGCCGTACTATGTGCTGGTGCTCGGTTCCGTTTACGGTTTTCCGAAGGGACATATGGAACACGGCGAAACGGAGGAGGAGACCGCCCTCCGCGAGGTGGAGGAGGAGACCGGCGTTAAGCCCAGGATCGACACCGGCTTCCGACGCGTGATAGAGTATGAGCTTCCTCAAAGGCGCGGCAGGCGAAAGTCCGTTACGATATTCGCCGCCGATTTCGAGGGCGAGGCAAAGCCCAGCCACGAGATACGCAGCATCGCGGTCAAGCCCTATGACGAGGCCGTTAAGCTGCTCAAGCACGAGGCGCTGCGCAAGGTCCTCTCCGACGCGCATGAGTACATACTCGCAAAACGATAAATAACGAAAGCAAATGCCGCGAACAGGCGCGTCCGCCCTTCGCGGCTTTCTTTACGCCTTTTGATTCTTTTTTCCCGTTCCGAAGAATACTGTTGAATGTAATATCTCTTCCGGAGGCATAGTAATGTTCGATCACTCAAACAGGATCATTCTCACAGGCGCTGTTTTCGCCCCGCCCGTATACGATCACTCGGTGCTCGGCGAGGGCTTTTTTAAAATGTACGCCGCGGCAAAGCGGCTGTCGGGGACGGAGGATGTGCTCCCCGTCACCGTGTCGGAAAGACTGCTCGGAGAAAACGAATACGATGAAGGCGCCCCGATATCTGTATCGGGCCAGATACGCTCGTACAATCAGCGCTCCGATGACGGCAGCCATCTTATACTCACCGTATTCGCGCGGGAGCTCCTGACCCCCGCCGATGCGGAGGACGCGAATGAGGCGGAGCTCATAGGCCATATCGTAAAGCCAGTTATTTACAGGATGACGCCGTTCTCGCGGGAGATCGCCGATATGCTGATAGCCGTAAAGAGGCGCTACGGCAAAAGCGATTATCTGCCTGCGATAGCATGGGGGAGGAACGCCCGCTTTGCCGGCACGCTGACGCCGGGCGAACTCGTT
>CAMZAY010000035.1 GCA_947304365.1 uncultured Clostridia bacterium
GGCGCGGGCAAATCCACCCTTATGAGCGTTCTTTTCGGTCTGTATCAGCCGGAAAAGGGCGAGATCCGCAAGAACGGCAAGGTCGTTCACATAAAGGATCCCAATGACGCGACCGCGCTCAATATCGGCATGGTGCATCAGCACTTCAAGCTGATCGAGGTCTTCACCGTCCTCGACAACATCATACTCGGCGCGGAGGATACCACGCTCGGCTTCGTAAGGAAGGCCGCGGCAAGGAAGAAGGTCACGGAGCTTTCAAAGAAATACGGCCTCGCTGTGGATCTTGACGCCAAGGTGGAGGATATCACCGTCGGCATGCAGCAGCGCGTCGAGATACTCAAGATGCTCTATCGCGACAACGATATCCTTATATTTGACGAGCCGACCGCCGTCCTCACCCCGCAGGAGATCACCGAGCTCATGCAGATCATGCGCAACCTCAAGGCGGAGGGGAAGAGCATACTGTTCATCTCCCATAAGCTCAATGAGATCATGGACGTTTCCGACCGCGTCACTGTTTTGAGAAAGGGCAGGTATATCGGCACCGTCGAAACGAAGGACACCTCAAAGGAAGAGCTTTCGCAGATGATGGTCGGCCGTCCGGTGCAGCTCGTCGTCGAAAAGGACGATGCGGTCCCCGGCGATACGGTGCTCAGCATAAAAGGCCTCTCCGTACAGTCGAAGCTCCATAAAAAGCTTGCGGTCAACAACGTGACGCTTGACGTGCACAAGGGCGAGATCGTATGTATAGCCGGTATCGACGGCAACGGACAGACCGAATTCGTCCACGCGCTGACCGGCCTCGAAAAGCCCGCCGCGGGCAGGATAACGCTCCTCGGCAAGGACATTACGAAGGCTTCCATCAGGAAGAGGAGCCTTTGCGGAATGAGCCATATCCCCGAGGACAGGCATAAGCACGGCATGGTGCTCGATTTCACGCTCGAGCAGAACATGGTGCTCCAGAAATATTACGAGCCGCGTTTCCAGAAGGCCGGCTTTATAAACTTCAAGGCCGTGCGCCAGTATTCGGACGGTCTAATTCAGAAATTCGACGTGCGCTCCGGTCAGGGCTCCGTAACAAAGGCGCGCGCCATGTCCGGCGGCAATCAGCAGAAGGCGATCGTGGCAAGGGAGCTTGACAGGGATCTTCCCCTCATAGTCGCGGTACAGCCCACCCGCGGTCTTGACGTCGGCGCGATAGAATTCATCCACGCGCAGCTCATCAAGGAGCGCGACGAGGGCAAGGCGATACTGCTCGTTTCGCTTGAACTGGAGGAGGTCATGAATCTTTCCGACAGGATACTCGTCATGTACGAGGGCGAGATAGTCGGCGAATTCGATCCCAAGACGACCACTCCCACCGAGCTCGGTCTTTACATGGCCGGCGCAAAACGAAAGACAAAGGGGGAATGACCGTATGAAGTATTTCCTTAAGAAGGATGGAGTCAGAACGGCTATCGCCACGCTGCTCTCCATAATAATCGGCCTCATCGCCGGCGCGGTGATAATCCTCATCGTCGGCCTCGCCGATAAGAACCTCGGCATAAAGGAAGCTTGGAAGGGCATTCGCCTTATATTCCTGGGGCTTTTCAGCAACGGATATCAGAACGGGCGGCTCGTGTTCGGCTTCAACTCCACCAACATCGGCGATATGCTGTTCCGCGCCGTGCCGATCATTATGACGGGTCTTTCGGTATCGCTTGCGTATAAGACCGGCCTGTTCAACATCGGCGCCTCCGGCCAGTACCTCGCGGGGACGACCGCCGCGCTGTTCATAGCGCTCAAGGTCCCCACCACCCCGCAGACGGCGTGGCTCGTTTGGATCCTCGCGTTCCTCGGCGGCGTTCTTGCCGGCGCGTTATGGGGAGCTATCACCGCCATGCTCAAAGCCTTCCTCAATATCAACGAGGTGCTCGCCTGCATAATGACGAACTGGCTTGCCGCGAACATAGTCACATGGCTGTTCGAGGGAAGCGGTCTCCAATGCACGGACGGCAACAAGCAGCAGGTCATCTGGAAGACCATGCATAACGGCGTAGGCACATGGAGGATGGGCCTCGACAAGCTCTTCCCCGGCTCGCAGCAGGTCAACGGAGGTATAATAATCGCGATAATCATTGCGATCGTCGTTTACATAATACTCACGAAAACGACGTTCGGCTTTGAGCTCAAGGCCTGCGGCGCGAACCGCCATTCCGCAAGGTACGCGGGCATAAAGGATAAGCGCAGCATAGTGCTTTCCATGGCGCTTGCCGGCGCGCTTGCCGGCGCGGGCGCCGCGCTCTACTACCTCTCCGGAACGACCGAGTTCCATTGGCAGACCTACCTCAAGCTCCCCGGCGAGGGATTCACCGGCATAGCGGTCGCGCTGCTCGGCGCATGCAACCCGATAGGCAATATCTTCACGGGCATGTTCCTCTCGACGCTCGACGTCGCGGGCACGAAGCTCTCGTTCCTCACCGAATATAACGAATACATAACCGACGTTATAATCGCCGTCATAGTTTACCTGTCCGCGTTCTCGCTCCTTATCAAGATGTGGATCGGCAAGCTGTCGAAGGCCGGCGAAGAGAAGAGGGAAAGAAAGGCGACGGCGGCGGCAGCCGCAGGCAATAAAGCGCCTGTACCTCCCATGACCGAAGGAAAGGAGGGGAAAGCGTAATGTCGTACCTGATCCAGCAAACTCTCATTTATGCGGTCCCCCTTATGATCGTTGCGCTCGCCGGCGTTTTTGCGGAGCGAAGCGGCATCATCAACCTGGCGCTGGAGGGCATCATGATATTCGGCGCGTTCATAGGCGTGCTGTTCGTGCACCTCTGCCAGAAATACGGCGTGTTCCAGCTCCTGCCCAATTTCGGCAACTGGGGCACGATGCAGCTGTTCGAGCTTCTCGGTATGCTGATATCGGCGCTGCTCGGCTCGGTATTCGCCCTGCTCCTTGCGTTTGCGGCGATCCATTTGAAGGCCGATCAGACCATCACCGGCACCTCGCTCAACATGCTCGCTCCCGCGCTCGTGCTGTTCTTCGTCCGCATCATCGCCAATCAGGAAGAGCTCAGGCTCTATAAGGGCGACGCGGCGGAATGGTTCATGATCAAGAAGGGCATGCTCGGCCTCGGCAATGCGGACAACTTCTTAGTCAACACATTCCTTAACAAGGTGTATATCGCCACGTTCGTCTGCATACTGGTGTTCGTGCTCTGCTCGATACTCCTTTATAAGACAAGGTTCGGACTCAGGCTCCGCTCCTGCGGTGAAAATCCGCAGGCGGCAGCGTCGCTCGGCATCAACGTGTTCAAGATGCGTTATTCCGGCGTGCTGATCAGCGGCGCGCTCGCGGGGATGGGCGGCTTCGTGTATGCGCTCACCACCTCGAACTGCATGTCGAACGGCGACGTCGCCGGCTTCGGCTTCCTGGCTCTCGCCGTTATGATATTCGGTAACTGGAAGCCCCTCAACATCGTGCTCGCCGCGCTGCTCTTCGGCCTGTTCAAGTGCCTTGCCGCCGGTTACAGCTCCATCGATATAAACGGCGACGGCGTAAAGCTCCTGTTCGAGCTTTCAAAGCATCCCACGTGGGGCAAGGTCCTTAACCCCAACCTCTACCGCATGCTCCCGTACCTGATCTCCATACTGGTGCTCACGTTCACTTCCAAGAAGTCGAGAGCGCCCAAGGCGGAGGGCATCCCCTACGACAAGGGAATGAGGTAACAAACGGTTTTTCGGAGCGGGCTTCGGCCCGCTCCTTTCCGTATTAAGCGGCTCAGGTTGCAATTTAAAATGCAATGTGATATAATATTTTTTAAGGCAAACGGATCCGGAGGTCAATATGGCGAAGCTCTATTTCAGATACGGCGCGATGAGCTCTTCCAAAACCGCTCAGGCGATAATGGTCAAGTACAATTACGGCGAGCGCGGGCAGAAGGCGCTCCTTGTCAAGCCCGCCATCGACACAAGGGACGGCGTCCGTACGATCAGGTCCCGCTGCGGCTTGACGGACGAATGCGTGCTCTTTCATGAGATGCCGCTCGACAGGATCCGCGCGCACGAGTATGACTGCGTGATCGTCGACGAGGCGCAGTTTTTGACGAAGGACGAGGTGTTCCTTCTGATCGAGCTCGTGGATAAATACAATGTGCCCGTTATCTGCTACGGCTTGAGGACGGACTTCCGGGGCGAATTTTTCGAGGGCTCCAAATGGCTCATGGCAATGGCCGATACCATTGAGGAAATAAAAACGATATGCTGGTGCGGCAAAAAGGCGATCATGAACGCCAGGCTCGACGGCAAGGGCGGCATCACCCGCGTCGGCGAGCAGGTCGTGCTCGGCGCGGACGATAAGTACATAGGTCTGTGCCGCAAGCATTGGGAGGAAGGGAAGATTAGTAAATGAGGTTTTATATCGCAACGAGCATTAGAAACGGCGAACGCGCCGCCGCCCTGGCGGAGGTGCTCAAGGCGCGCGGTCACGAGCATACCTATGATTGGACGCAGCACGGCGACATCCGGTGCGAGGGCGACGTCCGCATGGGCGAGGTCGCTTTCAATGAGCTGCGCGCCGTGCGCGACGCGGAGCTTGTGGTGGTGCTCCTGCCGGGCGGCTCCGGCACGCATACGGAGCTTGGCGTGGCCATCGCCACAAGGAGCAATAAACGCATCATACTCTGGAGCGAGGACGGAAACGAGTTCAATTTCGACGAGCGCTCCTGCACCTTCTATTTCCATCCCTCCATCGAAAGGGTCGTTTGCCCGTTCGAGGAGCTTTTGAGGAGGCTCGATAAGGAGCAGATCGGCTCGGACATCTGATAACGAAAACAAGCGCAAAAAAAGCGGTTCAAATCTATGAACCGCTTTAGTTTTTTATAGCTATTTATGCCGCTTCCTCGGAGGGGGCGGGGGTGGAGGGGATATCCTCCATATTGCAGAGGACTATGCTGTAAAGCATCTCCTCCGCTGCGGCGCGGTCGAAGCCCGCGAACTCGACCTCGAGATAAACGCCCTCGCAGACGTGCCAGAGATACGTCAGGGAGCCGGACTCAAGCTCGATAAAGCGGGCGATGCCGATATCGAACTCCTCCTCGGGCGCTTCGGCGACGCGGCAGGAGTAGGAATACTTTACCTCGTCCTCCATGCCGTAGGCGGCGGCAAAGAGCTCCGCCTCGCCGAGCTTGAATTCCATGAACTCGGGCAGCATATCGGGAACGAGCTGCGCGGAGCAGGTGGGCTCGGCAAGGAAATCGGTGAGCCTTACATAGCCGACGATCCCTCCCTTAATGGGACAGAGCGTGGGCAGAGCGTCGGCGGCGTCCTCCGTATTGACGGGCTCGGGATCCGGGGTGGCGATCACCGCGGCGCCGGGATCCTTGGCTTCGGCGGTAACGCCGGGGACGGTCTTGCCGGGATCGGGCTGTACGTTGCCGATCTCGGTGGTCTCAACGACTTTGTCGCCCTGGGGAGCGTGATCCGCGGAGGCGTATTTGCCGCTCGCACCGGGGAATGGCAGCGCCCTGATCACCGCGAAGGCGGCAAGCCCGACTACGAAAACCGCCGCTGCGGCGCCAATGCCGGTGAATACCCGCTTTGCGGTGTTCTTCTTTGCGGGAGCGAAAACCGAAATGCGCTCCTTACGGGCCCTTGCCTTGATGGAGGCGAGCATGGAGGCGTAATCGACCTCGCTGTTTTCGGCCTCGGCACAGTCCGAAAGGATGCGGTCTATCGCCGCAGACTCCTCGGGAGAAAGCTCGCTCTCAAAATTCAATTCTTTGATATTATCCTTCATAACCGATCCCTTTTGCGCTTAAACGCTGCGCCATGATTTTTCTTCCCCGATTCATCCTCGATTTGACCGTTCCCTCCGAGACGCCGAGCGCTTCGGCGATCTCAAGCACGCTCATTTCGGAAAAATAGAACATGATAAGAGGCTCGCGATAAATGTCGTCCATGCCGTTCAATATCTCGCGCACGGCGGCGCGGGTATCGTTTAGCTCAGCCTCATCCTCCGGAGTGGCGCCTGTATCGGCGACCTCCGCCCCGACGGGTTCGTCAGAGAGGACTTCCTTGCCCTGACGGCGCTTGAAATCAAGCGCGGCGTTCACCGAAACACGGTAAAGCCAGCCCTTGAGCTGCGCGTCGCTCATGGGGGCTATCTGGTCCATGCTGTGGAGCACGGTCATGAATACGTTTTGAGTAACGTCTTCCGTCTGCTCCCTGTCTGACAGGACGCGATATGCCGCCCAATATACGAGCCTGGAATAATTCTCATATATTGTGTCGAAATCCCGTTCGGGCATCTGCGATCGATCCTCCTGAAGGACAAGCCCCAATTGTCCGCTCCATTTATATAACGCACGAGAAGGGGCTTCGGTTCCGTTTTTTTTGAAAAAAATACGGATTTTTTGCGTTTTTTTATCAGGTCCATATTATAACAAGTTTTTTCGGAAAACACAAGAGCGGCAAAGCGCCGATCGATAATGACGCGAAAGCGCCTCAGCTATGCCCCAAAAGCGCCCGACGGCGCATCTTGACGGGAAGCGCCTCGGTATGGTATCATTTTATAAAGTCCCGGCTTGCTTTTTTCTGACCGAAACGAGGGTTATTTATGGATATTTTCAACGTGATATCGCTTCTCGGCGGACTTGCCATGTTCCTGTACGGCATGCGCCTAATGGGGGATTCGTTAAAAGAGAACTCCTCCGGCACGCTGAAAAAGGCGATGAGCAAGGTCACGAACAATCCGCTCAAGGCGTTCGTGCTCGGCCTGCTCGTAACGGCGCTCATTCAATCGTCCACCGCCACGATAGTCATCACCGCGGGTCTTGTCGCCGCGGGCATACTCTCGCTGCATCAGTCCCTCGGCATAATCGTCGGCGCAAACGTCGGCACCACCGTCACGGGCCAGATCATCCGTCTGCTGGATCTTGACTCTACCGGCTCCGCTGTGCTCCGCTTCTTCCAGCCCTCCACGCTCGCGCCTATCGCGCTCATTATCGGCATACTGCTGATAATGACCAGCTTCTTCAAGAATTCCCATTCCATCGGCAGGATAGCCGTCGGCTTCGGCATACTGTTCTCCGGCCTGCTCAATATGACGGGCGCGGTCAACACGCTTTCGGAGTCCGGGGTGATAGAAAAGCTCTTTTCCGGCCTCGGCAGCAACCCGTTCCTCGGTTATCTGACGGGCGCAGGCGTCGCCTTCACACTGCAGAGCTCGTCGGCTACGATCGGTATTTTGCAGGCGTTTTCATCGACGGGGCTGTTGTCGTTCAAATCGATCTATTCGGTAATCGTCGGCGTCTACCTCGGCGACTGCGTAACCACGGCGATAGTATGCTCCATCGGCGCAAAGGCCGAATCGCGCCGCGTCGGCCTCGTCAACATACTGTTCAATTTGAGCAAATCCGCGCTCGTGCTCATCGTCGTAACGATCGTGCATAAGCTTGGCCTGATCGACAGCCTGTGGGACAGGACCGCCAATTCGGGCCTCATAGCCAACACCAACACCGTTTTCAATCTGGGCTGCGCGATCGTGCTGCTGCCGGTGCTCGGCCTGTATGAAAAGCTCAGCCTCCGCATGATAAAGGACAAGCCCGCCAAGGAGAGCAAGTACAAAACGGTCACGGACACGCTCAATCCCGTCTTCTTCAACACGCCCGCGCTCGCGCTGCAAAGCTGTTATAAGACGCTGCTCTCGATATTCGCCGCCTCGAGAAAGAATCTCGAAAAATCCTTCTCGCTTATAAAGCAGTACGATCCCGCCGCGCATAAGGAGATACTCGACGAGGAGAACGAGATCGACCATATGACCGACCTTATCAGCAAGTATATGGTCGAGTTCCTGCCGCATCTGCAGATAGAGAGCCACGTCGCGATACTGAACCAGTATTACAAGATCACGTCGGAGTTCGAGCGCCTGGGCGACCATGCGGTGAATATCGCCGCGCACGCCGAAATGCTTGAGAAAAACGGCACTTCGTTCTCCGATGCCGCCGTTTCGGAGCTTTCGGTGCTCGAAAGCCTGCTGATGAACATACTTGACGAAACGGAGCTGACTTTCTCCAAGAGGGACGTCGACGCCGCGGCGAGGATAGAGCCCCTCGTGCAGGTCGAAAGCGACATGATAACCGTCCTCCGCCGCAACCATTTGAAGCGCATGAGCACCGGCGAATGCAACACTTACGCCGACACCACGTTCACCGACCTCATGGTGGAGTTCCGCCGGATAGGCGACGTGTGCTCGAACGTCGGCGTCGCGACAGTCGTCCGCGTCCATCCGGAGCTCGCCGATCAGGAGCATCTGTATTTCGATCGCCTCCACGCCGGCGGCGACGACGAGTTCAACGCCGCCTATGAGCGCGCCAGGAAGAGGTATTTCGCGCTGCTCGCGCCGCGCTCCGCGCCCGGCGCAAAGCCCGATGCCGCCGCAAATCCCGACGCCGATGCAAATCCGGAGGTTGCTGCAAATCCGGAGGCTGCTGCAAATCCGGAGGCCGAAGCGCAGCACGCCCCCCAGCCGGCCCCCGCGAAATAGCCCGCCAAAGGGCCGCCGCTGACATTGTATTCATAATAACCAAAACAACAGGCATCCAGATGG
>CAMZAY010000036.1 GCA_947304365.1 uncultured Clostridia bacterium
ACGTTGACTTTTTTCAGGCTGAAAACCTGCATCTCCTTAAGTGAATGCACCCTTGACCCGCTCCCTTTTGTATTGTATCAAGCTTTATCCGGCCGCGGTCACTTGAAGCGTGCCGTGAATACAAACTCCGCATGTGCGCCTTCCGCGCTGTTGTGGGTGTTCTCGCCGAAAAGCTCAAAGTTCTCATCGGTGGAGACGAGCTTGCCGTCCGCGTCGAACCAGCCGACGAAGGTCCTGCCCTCCGCGGGATTGGCGACAAGGTGCACCTCGTAATAGTTTTCGTCGCTCCAGGCGGAAACGCCGGCATAGCCCTCGCCCTCGGTCGTCACTTCGATCTTGAAGGAGGGCTTCTCGGCGGTCCCCGCATCGCCGGTCAATTCGCAGTAAACGTGCGCGGCGGAAAGGAGGAAAATGCTGTCGGCATAGCCGCCGACGATCCTTGCCTCGCCCCTGACCATCGGGAAACTGAACTTTGCGCCGTTCGGTTTTGCAAGTACGGGAGAGGAGTCGATCTTGACCTCGTCGAATATCACGTTCCAGGTATGTACGGTCTCCAGCGCCCCGAGCTCATTAAGATCGAGCGTTCCGACAAGCTCTGTCGGGGCGTCGTCCTCGCCCCTTAATATAATGGCGGACACCCTGCCCATTTTGTTCCAGCCGACTTGGTTGTAACGGTAGGGATCGGTGTTGATCCATGTCGCGGGATCCGCGGGATCGTAATTCGGGAAGCACTTTTCGCCGTTCCTTACGCCGTCTTCGTCCTTTAGCTCGAAGAAATCGCGCATCACGGTATAATCGTTCTCGTTGAGGCCCTTAAGAGGATCCGGCGAGGAGGAGGGTTCCGGAGTGATATCCGGCTCGGGCGTATCATCGGGGCTTGATGGGAACTCTATGCTGCTGATAACGACGGAATCGTTAAGGCATTTCATGAGCCAGATCTTACCGTTGTCGGTAAAGCAGAGCGGATACAGCACGTTTTCGGTCACATTTTCGGTGAGAGCGAGATCGACATATGCGAGAAGACGGCCTTTAGTATCGTACTTGCACAGATGGGTTTCCAATTTACCGGGATCAGAATACTGTTTGTTGACAATGAGCCAGATGATACCGGCGTCGAGATCGACTTTTGCAAACTGTGTGAGAGTATCCTCTCCTGCATCAATAGTAAACGTCTTTTCAGCGAACTTATAGCTCTTGATATCAGATGTGCAGTCGGCCTCCGCCCGTTCGGCTTGAGTCCATGTCTCCGATTCGGGGTCGCAGGTATAGAACGTCATATCGTCCGTGATCAAAGTAATGATCCCGTTCGCATCCTCATCTGCTATTATGTAAATGTCGGAGCAGTTCATGGAGTTGGGCAGAGCGAGCTTCTTTTCCGGCTTGAAGTCCGCGTCATACACGCAGATGTATCGGTCTTCATTACCGCCGACGTACGTGCGTGATGCACCGACAAAAAACAATTCGCAGCCGGTATTCCATTCAAGAGGATAAACGGATTTTTTTTCACGGGAGATCACAAGCACGCTCTTGTTCATACTGTCGAGGATATAGGCGGTATCGTCTCTGACCGCGAACGAACACGGTCCGAAAACGCCTTCATTATCACGGAGATAATGCACGTCGTGATCGCCTTCTCCAACGGGTATCGTAAACTTTGCGTCGATCCTGCCGATCTCCGGCTCGGGCGTATTATCGGGAGTCGGCTCCTCCGAAGGCGCCTCCGTCGCGGTCTCGGTCGGCGCGGGCGAAGGAGATTCGCCGGGCCCGATCGGAGTGGGGCTCTTGCCGCCTATGTGGAGTACGGAGATAAGGCCGACCATCAATATCAGCGCGGCCGCCGCGGCGCCTATCGCGAGCGCGGTTTTGCCGAACGCGGACATGGGCTTTCTTTTTATTTCCTGAACGGCGGCGGGTGATTTGGAAGCGCCTGCGGCGGGAGCGGCTTCATCGGCGAAGCAGCGCTCTATAAGGTCTTCGTCTATATGGGCGATCGCGTCGAACAATTCAGTATCCTTCATTTTCACACACCTCCTTTAAGAATTTTCCGAGTCTCTTGGCCGTTTTGGAAAGCCTTGAACGCACCTGGTTCTGACCCATTCCGAAGCGGAGCGCTATCTCGGCGTTCGATTCGAGCAGATAGTATCTGCGGATGAACAGATCGGCTTCCTTCCTCGGCTGCTCTCTCAAAAATCTGCTTATCAGTTTGGAGAGCGTTTCGGCAGGCAAATCGACGCTTGCGGGTATGCATGAGCGAAGCTCCCGGAAGACGCATTCCTCACGGCTGATTATGCTTTCGGGCTTGACGGAGAGCGCTTCGGCTATGGCTTCGATCATGCCGTGATCGGGACGCCTTCGGCCCTGCTCCCATTTTGCAACGAGATCGCGTGAGACGAATATCTTTTCCGCAAGCTCCTGCTGAGTCAGGCCCGCCGCGGTCCTCGCCGCGGCTATCCTTTTGCCAAGGTCCATTTCGGTTCCACCTCCTGTGATTTGGCTTGCATCTATTTTATAGCATACGGGAAATATCCGTTCAAGGGACAGTTCGCACCCGCGGAGGATGATCCCGAAAGCCGGTTCGGCATACTAAATGGCCATAAGGCGGAAAACGATCTTACCGCTTTATGGCCATTTGAAGTACCGCGGAGTAATAGTTGTCTATAATACGGATCTAACCGTCCGCTTTTTCGTACCGCACGAAATCGTAATCGCTGTGCGTCTCGGCGGTTTTTTTGAGCCACTCATATACCTCGTCCCGGAGCTTCTGCTTGGCTTCGGGGGCGGGGAGGGAGGCGTCGGGATAAAAGGGCTCGGAGATATAGACGTGCCTTTTCGCGGTCTTCATCCATTTAAGGAGCCCCTTATGGCGCGTATACGTTACACAGACGGCGCACACGGGCACGCCGAGCTTTACCGGGTAGCGGAACGAGCCCGATTTGAAATTGCGGATGAACGTGCAGTAGGGCCAGATATGCGCCTCCGGGAATATCATAACGGAGCGCCCGGAGCCGATGCGCTTTTCGATCGCCTCGACGAAGGGGGGCACGGCGTCCCTTGCGGTGGGCACGGGGATCGCGCCGAGCATCTGCACTATCACGCGGAGCCCCTTTATAGAAACGGTGTCGGGGCTGACGAGCACCTGCGCCTTTGTGGGGAAGGAAACGAGCGGCCCCGCGAACGCGTCGAGCCAGTGGGTATGGTTGGCGTAGAGGAAAAAGCCCTTCCCGCCGCGGAGTTTTCGCTCCCTGCGCAGCTTCCGTATGTTCTTTCTGCCGTGTATCGTGAAGCCGGAAAAGAGCCAGCAGAGCGCAACGAGCGGCAGCGCGATAAGGTAGTACGCGATGAACTCCGCTATCCGGAAGAAGAAGCCGCGGGGGTAAAACGGGAAGTCCTTTTCGACCGTGCAGGCGGTGATCCCGTTGTTCGCGAAATCGTCGTTCAGCTCGTCCTTATAATAAATGACGTCACCGCGCTTCACCGGATGCCTCCTTCGTTTCGATGATCATGCGCTCCATCTCGTCCATGCAGTGGTCGAAATTGAAGCGTGCGGAGTAGCCTCGGTAGCTTTGACTGCAGAGCGCCTTCTCCCGGGGATGCTCTATCCACCAGTCGATCTTCTCGGCAAGATTCTTCGGATCGTTGAATTTGAAGAGGTTTCTCTCGCTCTGGGCGAAATACCGCGTCGCGGAGCGGGGGGAGTCGTTTATCACGGGCACGAGCCCGCAGGAGATCGCCTCAAGGCAGGCTATCGCCTCGAGCTCTATCTCGGCGGGGTGCACGTAAAGATCGGCGTAATGCAGCACGTTCACCATTTCCGCGCGGCTGAAGAAACGGAACGCGGGCGGGTTGGGAAGCCCCGAGGAGAGCTTTTTGAGCTTCTCCTCCTGCGGACCGCAGCCCGCGAAAATGAGCTGTATCCTGTCGCGGTATCTGGAAAGCCCCGCCGCCTTTATTAGCAGCTTGTGGGATTTTTCCTTGCTGTATCTGCCGGTGAAGAGTATGACGTATTTATCCTTGAATTCCTCGGGCTTTTCCGCCTTGCCCGGTATGAATACGCGGTTCACGCCGTTCGATATAACGCGCCCCGGCACGCTGTGCCCGCAGCCCTTTTCAAAGGTGTCCTTTATGAACTCGGTGGGGTAATGCACGCAGTCGGTATAGCGGTAAACATGCCTGTAAAAGAAACGGTAAACAAGCTTGTTGGCAAGCCCGGCGTTCATCAAAAAGATGTGGTTGGTAAAGTTTTCCGCCTGGCAATGGAAGCTTGCGGTGACGGGCAGGCCCTTTCGCCTTGCGATCTTCAGCGCGCTGATCGAAACGGGGAAGGGCAGGAGGAGGTGCACCGCGTCCGCCCCGTCAAGCGCCTCGGCAAGGACGCGCTTGTCCGGCTTTGCCGCTTCGACCCGGTTCTTTTTAAGATACGCGTTGAGCGGACCGAGGTTTAGCTTCGGGACGACGTAAAAGTCCTTCTCGCCCCGGCGGGATGCATCCGGACAGACCACGCGCACGGTGTGCCCCTTCGCCCGCATGGAGCGGATGAGGTTCATCGCGGCGATCGTCGTGCCGTTGTTTTCCTCCCCGAGCACGTCGCAGACAACTGTAAGTATCATGTTGACAGAGCCTGAAAAAACAGGCGTCCTTTCCCGGTTTCAAATAACCGTAATGCGCTTCCGCTTACCTTTTTGAGAACCCCAAAAAACCGTGCGGATCGATTTTTCCGCACGACAAAAAGGCCTCTTGACGGGGGCAAACGGAAAAAAGGGGCGAAACTATGCGGTTTTTATCGGGAAATAATAATAAAAATGCCTGTATGACCGACCGATCGAAACCGCTGAGCTCCCTTTACGGGGGGCGCCGCCGTAAAAAAACAATACCCGGAGCCGCTCCCCGGATAAATTATAGCCTTATTTTGCCGAAAAGTCAAACGAAAAAAGCGCATAAATGACGCATCCGCCCGAGGCTTACTGCAGTATGTGCTTGCCGACGAGCTTCTGCGTGACCTTATTGAGATTGGAAGCGATAACGTCTATGCTCAGGCGGGTCTTCCTTTTGCCGAGGTTCCTGTTCATACTGCCTATCGCGGAATAGATGGAGTCCAGATCCTCCGTGCCCCCGGCGAGCGCGGTGCGGAGTATGAACGAAGCCCTGTCGTAGCCGGCGTCGATGGCGGAATCGACCCTGTCGTTATGCAGGTACAGCGATTCCCTGAACGCGGAGATGTTCGGGAACGTGATCTTTATTACCTTGTCGTCGAACAGGGTGTTTTCGAATTTGATCGTGCTGTCGTCGTAATACATGCAGATGACGTAATCGAGCTGGTGCTTCATGAGCGGCCAGACGGGGATATTGTCGATCACGCCGCCGTCGTAAAAACTTGTCCCGCCGACGACCACGGGCTTGTTGATGGAGGGCATGGCGACGCTTGCCTTAAGGTAATCCGCGTGCGAGGCCTTCTCCGCGGCGCTCAGATCGCGGTAGACTATCTTCTTGTTATGATGATCGTAAAGGGCGCAGTAAAGCAAGGACGCAGCGGGCTCGCTCCTCTCGACGAGCTTGTCGATGAAGGCGGGCAGCACCTTGCCCTTCATAAGGCGCACGACGTTGACCCTCTCCTCGCCGCAGCAGGCGTTCTGCCACATCTTTTTGACGAGGTCGAGGTTGCCCGAGGCGAAGGCGTAGCCGTTAAGCGCGCCGATCGATGCAAAGCTTATGTATTTGATGTTTTCCGGAGGTATGAACTCGTTGAGCGCGTAAAGCGCGCCGAGCTGATAGGCGCCCTTCGCAAGCCCTCCGGATAATACCAAGCCTATGTTCAAAAGTCTTCCTCCCGATCAACAGTCTGCAAAATAAAATTTTATTATATTTGCAGGTATTTGTCAATATTCCGGAAAGGACGGCGGATACGCAGTCCCGCCGTCCCGGTTTTCGGTCCGATGTGTCATTCCCATTCAAGCAGTCCTTCATCCACAAGGAACTGCTCCATAAAGTCCATATAGTCCTCGACCAAGCGCATCAGGTATGTCTTGTACTGGGGCGCGGTCTCGTTCGCGGCGGCGATGAGGCGGTCGTATATGACGTCCTCGTCATATGTGTCGTCGCCGATCTCGACCATGTAGGCGTGGTCGACGTCGACGAGCCTGCCGATCACCAGCGAGAGCTCCTCCGGCTTCATGAAGGAGAAATCCCCCTCGTTGTCGAAGTTTTCCAGTATCTTCGCCTTTGCGGCGGCAATGTCAAAAAGCTCTTCCATTTATCTGTATTCCTTTCTTTTTTATGATTCAGCGGACGTCGAATTCAAGCTCGGGCAGAAGCTCCTGCAGGCTTCGGGCGAATTTGCCGTTATGCTCGCCCTGCTCGCCGGGAGCGCCGAGTATCACGACGCCCACGTCGTGCTCGTGCGCAAAATCCGCAAGGGACTGCTGTACGTTGTCCGTGCGGAGTATTGTAAGCTCCGCGCCCGCGTACTGGGCGCAGGTGAAAAGATAGTCTATCGCGTCCGCCTCGTCGGGCGAGTTCATGAATTTCTGCCCGTTCAGTACGCTGTGGACGATATAGAGGGGCGGCCGGACGCCGTTCTCGTCCGGCTGACTGCGCTTCACGCCGTGCAGTATCAGACGCTCGCAGGAGCGCTGGCCGGTCACGCAGACCATTATTCCCTTTTTGGCGTTTTCATTATCCATTGTCGATCATCGATCAATACAGTCGTTCGGCGCAAGCGCGTCGATCAGCTTATCCCTTACCGCGCCTCCCCTGTATGAGAGGCAGTATTCCACCGCGGACTTCGGATCCGCCGCCTCGTGCCAAAGGGTAAGGTAATCGGGGGCGGCAAAGCCCTCGCTCACGCATTTTTCAAGCTGGCGGATAAGCGGATCGAAATACCCGTCCGTGTTGAGTATCACGATCGCGGGATCCGCGTAGCCGAGCTGCTTAAGTGTCAGCACCTCCATGAGCTCCTCTATCGTGCCGAAGCCCCCCGCAAGGGCTATGAAGCCCGACGACATGCTCTCCATCGCCGCCTTGCGCTCGTGCATGGTGGGGGTGACGAGCTTTTCGGTGCAGTTCTCAAAAAAGATCCCGGGCTTGTTGAGCTTTTCGGGGATAACGCCTATTATCCTGCCGCCCTCCGAAAAGCAGCCGCGCGCCGCGGCACCCATAAGTCCGGAGGTGCCCGCGCCGAACACCATGCCCCGCCCGGAGAGGGCGATCAGCCTGCCCGTCTCGAACGCTGCGTCAAGATACGCGCGGCTCACCTTGTTGGACGAAGCGCCGAATATGCAGATGTTGTCGTTCGTCATACTCATATCATATCACCCTAAAGTGGCGAAAAAAACCTATTTTATGTCAAGCTTTTGTAAAACGTTTGTAAACGGCGGCTCAAACGTATTCGGCTATCAGCCTTTCAAGGGAGCCGTCCTCCTGCATCTCGTAGATAAGCATATCCGCAAGCTGCGCAAGCGCCGGTTCGTCCGACGAGGCGATGATGCAGTAGCGAAGACGGCCGATCTCGGTATCGCAGAGGAAGTATTCGCCGACGCCCGTAAAATCGCTCAGCACGCGGCAGTATTTGTTGATGTACGCTCCCGACATGACGGCGGCCTCGATATCGCCCTTTTTGAGGGCGGTCAGCAGCTCGTCATACGAGCCGTACTTGACGGATTCCAACGTCGGCGCGTTGGGATCGGGCGTGGGCTTGGGCTTCTTCAAAAGCCTGTCGATAAGCCCCTGCTCCGGCGTTTTGTTTATGCCCGCGGCATATGAGGCGAACACGTTTCCCGCGGGGGTGTCGGGTATGTAGCCGATAAGCAGCTCCGTCGGCGCCTTTTCGGAAGCCTCCTTTGTGAGCGTCATCAGATAGACCGTATCGGTGTAATACGGGTAGGAATACGAATACGCGCTTCCGAGCGTGGCGGGCTGCATGGCGATCGCGATATCCGCGCTGCCGTCCTTAAGTTTTGCCGTAAGGGTCTTCGAAGAGCAGGGGACGAGCTTCACCGGCTCCTCCGAATCGGGGAGTATCTTCTCCGCCAAAAGCCTTGCAAGCTCCGCCTCGAGTCCCTTGCCGTCCTCGCAGAAGCCGGGCATATCGTCCCGCACCGCAACGGAGAGCACGCCCTTCGATTCTATGCGCTTTATCTCAACGGAGCTCATGAGCCGCGTCTCCGGTTTCAGAAGCACCGCGGCGATAACGCCGAGTATGATCACGCCGGCAGCGATCAGGGCGATCCTAAGCCAGCGCCCCTCCTTGCCCTTCAGGGAAGGAAGGTCGTTAAGCCTGTTCTTCAAGCGCGGGGAAAGCCCCTTCGCCTTGCCTATTTTGTACGGATTCGTCCTCATATCATATCATTATAACATGAATAAAGAGACTTTACAACTCAATAAAAGTTCGGGGATCACAAACCGGGAGCCGCTGTTTCGGAGTATTATCTGCGTATCGGACGGCATGGCGCAAAAATCTCCTTTTTGAGACGCTTCGCGGTTTTCAGCAGAAATACAAAATAAAGATTTTGGGGTATTGGCTGTCCCCGGATATCTTTTTATACGTTGACTTTTTTCAGGCTGAAAACCTGCAT
>CAMZAY010000037.1 GCA_947304365.1 uncultured Clostridia bacterium
CACCAGCGCGGCGCAGGCAGCCGCCGCGGCGAAGAGGCGCCTTCTGCGCGATCGGCGGGCGGGGGAGGATTCGCTTATATATTTTTCCGAAACGCCGGTTAGGGCTTCGGCGAGATCTTCCTTTTTCATAATGATCCTTTCATTTCAGTCAAACCGTAAAACCCTCTTCCTCAAGATGCCGGCGCAGCCTTTCGCGCGTTCTCGCGAGCTGCATCTTGACGGCGCTCGTCTTCATGCCGTTAAGCTCGGCGATCTCGCTTAAGCTCATCGACCAGAAGTATCTCTGCATGAAAACGACGCGTGTTTTTTCGGAAAGCGTGCCGAGGAAGCCGTTTACGCTTTCCTTAAGCAGCGCGCCGTCGAATTCCGCTTCCGCGGAATCCGCGGGGATGCATTCGCCGAGTTCTTCGAGCGAGAGCATGAAGACGCTGCCGCCGCGCTTCTTGCGGTTGTCATGCTTCAAAATGTCGATCGCACAGCGCCGTGTGAGCATCGAAAGGTACGAAAGCATGCTTTGCGGTTTTTGAGGGGGGATCGAATTCCATGCGGCAAGATAGGCGTCGTTCACCGCCTCGTCGGCCGCGTTCGGGCCGATTATCCTTACCGCGAGCGCGCGCAGCATGCGGCCGTACTGCTTGACGCATACGGCAAGGGCTTCTTCGTCGCGATCAAAGAAAAGCTCGGTTATGCTTCGGTCTGTCATTGGGACTTCCCCTTTCATAAATCAAATCGACAAAAGGGTCCATAAGGTCACATTTATAATATCACACGGATCTGTTTGCCGCAATCTCGTATATTTGTAAAAAAAATAAGGCAAATATTGATTTTTATACGGTTTTGTGATAACATAAAATTTGGTATTATTTGCGAAAGGGGATACTATGCCCTTTTTCGCCCGGTAATGGAGGAATTCGATTGAAGTTTTTACCCGTATACATACTGTTCTCCGTCTGCGCCGTAACGTTCCTGGTGCTCGGGATAATAGAAAAGCAAAAGCATAACAAAACGGTGGAGAAGATCCCGATGCGCATCAACGTGAACGGCATCAGGGGCAAGTCCACGATCACGAGGATGATCACCGCGATGCTCAAATACCACGGCGTAAAGGTCGTCGGCAAGACCACGGGCAGCGCGGCGCGCATGATCTACTGGAACGCGCCCGAGGCGCCCATCGACCGCAAGCCCGAGGGCGCGAACATAAAGGAGCAGCTCGGCGTTATAAAGCGCGCGGCGGACATGGGCGCGGAGGCGCTCGTGTGCGAGTGCATGGCGGTCAAGCCGGAGCTCCAAAAGGTCTATCAGGAGCAGATGATAAAGGCGGATATCGGCGTTATCGTCAACGTGCTCCCCGACCATATCGACGAGATGGGCCCGACGCTCGACGAGATAGCCCTTGCCTTCACGGTGACGATACCGTACAACGGCATACTGGTGCTCGGCTCCTCCGATTATACGGAGTATTTCACGAAGATCGCGAAGAAGCGCCACACGAAGGTGTTCGTCGCGGACGAGTCGAAGATCCCCGAGGGGTATCTCGACAGGTTCAATTACGCGGTGTTCCCCAACAACGTCGCCGTGCCCCTCGCCCTTGCGGAGGCGATCGGCATCGATTATGAGGAGGCGCTCGCCGGGATACTCACCGCGCCGCCCGATCCCGGAATAGCGACGGTCAATCCCGTCGGCGATCCCGGGAACGAGGATTACTTCGTAAACGGCTTTGCCGCGAACGACCCCGTATCCACGCTCGAGATCTGGAAGTACGTAAAGCACAGGGGCTGCCCGGAGGACAACCTTATCGTGCTTGCCAACTGCCGCGGCGACCGCGGCGACCGCACCCGCCAGATGGCGGAGGACGTGCTGCCGAACCTGCCCTGCAGGACGGTGATCGCCGTGGGCAAGAACACCAAGCCCATCACGGACGCATACCACAAGGGCAAGTTCGAAGCGGAATACGTCAATCTTGACGCCGCCAAACCCCAGAAGGTGCTCGAGGAGATCAAAAAGAGGCTCGGCGGAGCGGTCATATTCGGCATCGGAAACATACACGGCATTGGTGAAGAGCTCATCGAAGGCATCATGAGCATCGGAAAAACGGAAAAGGAGGATGGCGTTAACGCCTGATCGATATGCAACTTGAACTGTCTTACGTCTATCTGACGATCATTATGGGCATCGCCGTGAGTCTTATCTTCACGGAGCTCACCGGCATCTCCGCGGGCGGCATCGTCGTTCCCGCTTACCTCGCGCTCACATTCAACCTGAGCCGCCCCGGCATAGTGCTCAGCACCCTCGCCATTGCGCTGCTTGCGTACGTTATCGTCGAGTTCGGGCTTTCCCGTATCGTCATGCTCTACGGCAAGCGCAAGTTCGCCGCGTTCGTGTTCATCGCCCTTATACTGAGGCTGCTCCTCAACCTCGCGCTCGGCGGCATATTCGATTCGTTCGACGCTCTGACCAGCGTCGGCGTCATCACCGCCGCCCTGATCGCGAGCACCATCGCAAAGCAGGGCATCAAGTACACCCTTATCGGCACCGTGACCGTCACCGCGATAGTCTACATCGGCGTTCAGATCATAGCGCTGATTTGAAGAAAGGTCAAGCAATGGATCCCAATCAGAAATTAAGCTTAAGATACCGCGTGCAGCGCAGCATCAGGCGGCGCAGGCCGGAATCTCCGTTCTGGTACCTGCTCATGGCCGCGGTGCTCGTCGGCGCGTGCTTCCTGCTCAAGTACTTCCCGATAGAGGGAAAGATCCCGGAGTATGACGGGATCGCGGGGCAGGGCGTAACGGCGACCTTTACCGGCAACGTGAACAGCGTGGGCGACGGCGCGACCTCCACGGAGAAGGATTACTCCGAGTATTTCGACGGAGTGAGGGACATGCTCGCCAAGTCCGACTTTATCAGCGTGCCCATCAACGATCCGATACTCGACGACTATATCGAGGCGTATCAGAGCGCGTTCGCGATAAGGCTCTCCAACAAATTCGTCATAGATCCCAACGCGAAGCTCGCCAAAAAGTATTTCAATACCGAGATCACGAAGGCGCTGATATCGCTCGGCGTGAACGACGCGACGATCGGCAGCGTGGATATGTTCCGCTACGGCTCGAAGGGCGCTCTCGAAACGGCGAGGACGCTCGCGTTCGAGGGGATAAACGCCTCCGGCATCGACACCACCAAGAACCATGACGCCGCCATCACCACCGAGTTCGAGAAGGACGGCGTGCGCATCATCCACGTCGGGATCGAGGCCTCGGCCGATAAGACCCGCCCATTCGATAATTACGACGTGCGCACCTATAACGATCGGGACAACCAGATCGAGAGGGATATCACCCGCCTGCGCGACCAGAATCCCGACGCGTTCATCGCCGTTACGGTAAACTGGGCGGAGTATTATCTGCTCAAGCCGTCTTCCTATATGAAGACGCTCTGCCGCAAGCTCGTCGACTGCGGCGCGGACGTCGTGATAGGCGCCGGCACGCAGACGGTGCTCTCCGCCGAAAAATACGGCGGCGGCTACATTTTCTACGGTCTCGGCAACCTCGTCGCGGAAGAGGCGTATGCCCAGACCCAGCGCGGCGCGGTATTGAACTGCGTCTTCGGCGCAGACGGCAAGGTGACGTATGAGCTCGTGCCCCTTCTCGTTAGGGAGGGCAAGCCCACGCTCACCGGATCCAAGACCATCCTCCGCACTCTCGTATCCGACATCGGCAGGGGAGCCGAGTACAGGATCGAGGGCGGAAGGCTCATAATCACAGAATAAGGCTGGTAATCAAATGGAAAAAAGATCCCCACAGAAGAACAAGGGACTGACGGTATTCGTCTGCATAGCGCTCGCGCTCGTCTTCGGCTTCGGCGCGGTCGCCTACGGCCCGCAGCTGGTCGGCCGGATAAAGAACAGACTGCCTCAGGAGACCGATATCCCCATCGAGATCAATACGAGCCTGCCCCCCACGGAGGCGATACTCACGGCCCAGCCCGGGCAGACCCCCGGTCTGACGCCCGAGACACAGCCCACGCTCGGCCCGGTCGTCACTCCCGAGCCCTCGCAGATCGTCGTAATGACCGATAACGGCGCCGTGTCGAGCTCCAACATGATCGCGAGCATGATCGGCACGCAGGTTTTGAACAACGGCGGCAGCGCGGTGGATGCGTTCGTCGCCACGGCGTATGCGCTCGCAGTGCTCGAGCCGTATGCTTCCGGCCTGGGCGGAGGCGGAGGCGCGCTCGTTTACGATCCCGCTTCCGGAGAATGCAAATTCTTCGATTACCGCGACGCGGCCGGCATCCGCCACAACGATCCCCTTACCAAGGCGGGCGTGCCCGGCTTCGTGATAGGCATGGAGACGATCCACGACATGTACGGAACGACGGATATGAGCTCGCTCATACAGCCCGCCATCGACTATGCGGAGAACGGCTTTGCCATTTCGGAGAGCTTCGCAAGGCATCTTCAAAGGTCGAGCTCCAAGCTTTCGAGCAAGCGCACCCCGCAGTTTTTCAACGGCTACAGGCTCCTGGTAGAGGGCGAGATCGTCTATCAGACCGAGCTTGCCAATACCCTCAAGCTCATACAGCGCTACGGCAGCAGCGCCTTTTATCAGGGCGGAATAGCGGAGCATATCTTCGCCGCCGTCAAGGATAATTTCACGCAGGAGGATTTCGATAATTACAAGGTCCGCGTGAGCGATCCCGTCACCGGCACGTACAAGGGCTACACCGTCGTATCCGCTCCGGCGCCCTTCTCCGGCACGACGCTCATCCAGATGCTCAATATTGCGGAGAACGTGAACGTCGTCAGCTATGACGAGGACGTCGTCCGCTACGCCAAGATAATGGCGTCGCTCACCTCCGTTACGCTCAAGGACCGCCGCAAGTACATCTGCGATCCCGATTATCACGAGGTCCCCACCGATCTGCTTTCCGAGGAGCATATGGCGGAGCTTATCGAGATGGTAAGGTCCGGCAATCCCGAGTACGTCGAGCAGGATCCCGAGCATGAGAGCACCACTCATATCTCCGTTATCGATTCCAACGGCATGATGGTCTCCGCCACGAACACGCTCTCGGACTTCTTCGGCCTCGGCATTTACGTGGACGGGTTCTTCCTCAACAACACGATCGATACCTCGAGCACCAGCCCCGAAGCAAGGAACTACTGCCAGCGCGGTCAGCGTCCCCGCTCCTTCGCGATGCCCACGTTCATATTCGGCGAAAACGGGTTCCAGCTCGCGATCGGCTCCTCCGGCGGCGACAGGATCCCCCAGACGGTGTTCCAGGTGATCTGCCGCTACTTCAACGGCGAGGAGCTGCAGGAGGCCTGCGATAAGCCCAGGATAAACATGGAGGGCTTCTGTTACAGGGTGGAGGATGAGAAATACATCGATCCCTACGGCAAGCTCGAGAAGAACGGCTTTTACAAGCTCGTGTATTCGTCCAAGGAGTTCTTCGGCGCGGTGAACGCCGTCGGCGTGAAGGACGGGCAGCTGTTCGGCGCCTCCGATATGCGCCGCTCCGGCAAGTTCGAGGTCAGCGGCACCGAAGACCCCGGGCAGAATTGAAACGAATGACCGCGGACCGGGAAAAACCCGGTCCGTTTTTCTTTTGACATGCGCCGGCGCAGCTGCGAGGTCCCCGGACCGAGCAGACGGAAGAGGCGGTGGTTTGAGCAAGTCCGATAACATAGTAAACTCAAAAGCTTTTACCACCTCATCCACCAACGGCTTGCGCCGTCGGTCCCCCTTCCCCTCAGTAGGGGAAGGGGCAAACGCCACCGCGGGATCGAACAGGACGTTCAGGAGCCGTAAAACGGATTTTTCACGATCGGTCTTACATCCCGGTCCGTTTTTCTTTTGACATGCGCCGGGCGATATGGTACAATTTTATAAATATAAAAAACGGAGGACCATCCCGATGAGGAAGGCTTTAAGGATAACGGCGCTCGCGCTTGCGCTCGTGATGCTCGCGGCGCTCTCAGGCTGCGGAAAGGACAATAAGCCCGATCCCGGTCCCGAAAAGGGAGGGGAGAAGGCGCTCTCCGAGGAGGAGACCGCGCGCGCGGAGGAGCTCGCCTCGGCTTTTCGCCTTTTCGGCGAATGCGATATCGAAAAGGGTCTCGAGCTGAGGACGGTGGAGCGCATGATATTCTGCATGTACACCGGCTCTCTCGAGGAGAGCGATACAGCGGGATACGGCGTCATAGACGCGGACGAGGCGGACGGTATGCTGATGCGCATATTCAGCGGCTTCGACGCGAAGGGCATGTTCCGCACCAAATATAAGGAGGGCGAGGAGCAGGAGCTCTATTATTCGGACGGCAGGTATTTCGTAAAGCTGACCGATCTTTCCGCCTACACATACAGCGTGACAGCCGCGAACGAGCTTGTCGATAAGGACGGCAAGCGTATAGGCGACGTGATAACGGTATCCGTTATGAAGGACGGCGCACGCGAGGCGACCATCCGGCTGGAGCTTGCGGACAGCGAACAGGCGGTCTATTCGATAAGGAAATGCTCGATCGACTACGTTGACTGACAGGCGGTCTCATCATTATTATAATAAGGGAGCTTGAGCTTATGGGCAGGATGAATCTTCTTTCCAACTGCATCAACAATACGACCGGCGCCGTGGAGGGCTTCTGCCTTGTCAAATCGGTGCAGGTGAAAAACAACGTAAAGGGCGCGGACTACCTTGATTTCACGCTTGCCGACGCGGGCGGAGAGGTGAACGCCAAGCTCTGGGATTACAGGACGGAAACGCACGGCGTGTTCGCCGTCGGCGATATAATAAAGGTCAGGGGCACGGTCAATCTGTGGAAGGACGTCGAACAGCTCAAGATCGACCGCATCCGCCACAGGACCGATTCGGACGCCGTGGATATGAGCGCGATAGTCGCAAGCTCGCCCGTGGACGGGGAGGATACCTTCCGCCGGATCTATGAGTTTGCCGGCACCTTCGCCGACAAGGATCTTACGCTGCTCACGCAGTACCTTCTGCGGGGCAGGAAGGAAGCGATAGAGAGCTATCCCGCGGCGCTGAGGCTGCATCACGCCTGCCGCGGCGGGCTCATGTTCCACACCGGGACGATGCTCGAGATAGCGAAAAAGGTCGTGGAGGTCTACAAGCCCCTTTATCCCGAGCTTTCGAGCGACCTCGTCTACTGCGGCGTGATACTGCACGATATCGCCAAGACGGAGGAGCTTGACGTCGGTCCGCTCGGCGTCGCCACGGCGTACTCCATGCGCGGTCAGCTGATGGGGCATATCAATATGGGCGTTTCGATGGTGGAGCAGGCAGCGGCGGAGCTCCAGCTTCCGGAGGAGCTTACGACGCTCATTTCGCACATACTGCTTTCGCATCACGGTCAGCCGGATTTCGGCTCGCCCAAATTCCCCATGTTCCCGGAGGCGGAGATCGTTTCCGAGATCGACATGCTCGACGCCCGTATGTTCGAGATGTTCGACGCGCTCTCCGGCGTGGAGGTGGGGCAGTTCACCGAAAGGCAGTGGTCCATGGACAACAGGCAGCTGTTCAGGCACGGACACGGAGTGAAATAAAACGCCTGCAAAGGATAAGAACGGGACCGGGGACGGTGAGAGCTTGGGCGCATTCACCCTCCCCGGTCTTTTTTTCTCATCCTCCTTTTTTTGACACATAAAATATAATATTGACAGTATAATTGCATATATGGTATAATCTAAAAGTAAAATTATGCTCGCACGGGCGCGCTGATGGGAAAACGCCCGTATGCGGTATGATTTAACGACACTCTAACAAATATGTTTTAGGAGGAAAAAACTAAATGAAGAAAGCTTTGGCTCTTATGCTCGTCGTCATCATGGTTCTTGCTGCTTTTGCCGCTTGTAAGCATGATCCCGTCAAGCCTGACGAGACTCAGAAGCCCGACAACACCGATGTTGTCGAGACTGACAAGCCCCTGGAGCCCAAGAAGGAGTACACCTACAATCTGTATTCCACCTCTCTGGGCAGCAACTGGAACCCCCACACCTGGGAGACCAGCGGTGACAGCGACATCCTCAGCTACCTCTCCAGCCCCTTCTGCACCATGCAGGCTGAGAACACCGAAGACGGTATTTATCAGTGGGTTTACGAGATGGCTACCGAGATCAACGATGTTACCAAGGATCATCAGGATGACCTGACCAAGTACGCCGTAACCCTCGGCGAAGGCGTCGACGCCGCCTCTGTTGAAAAAGGCTATGTCTTCGAGATCAAACTGAACCCGAACGCGAAGTGGGAAGACGGCACCCCCATCAATGCCGACTCCTATATCGAGTCCATGAAGCTCCTGCTCGATCCCGAGATGCACAACTACCGTGCCAACCTGTATTATGCGGGTGAG
>CAMZAY010000038.1 GCA_947304365.1 uncultured Clostridia bacterium
GTGTACTGGGGCTTCGGCGCGAAGTTGACCCTGATGGTGCAGTCGGAGGACGGAGATACGTTGATGGTGTTGCCGTTGATGGTGTAGGTGGCGGTACCGGAGGTGACGGTGCAGCTCTCTACATAGTAGCCCGCCGCGGGGGTCGCGGTGATGACGGTGCCGGTCACGGAGACGGTACCGTAGCTGGTGTTGTTGGATACCGCGGTGACGGTGTAGGTGTTCTCGTAATCGACGGTATACGCCTTGATACGGAAGTCGCCGTTGCCGACGCAGTCGGTCCAGGAACCGTTGGGCTCTTTGTAATAAGAGGTGTTGCCGTGATTGGCGTGGGTCCAGGAGCACCAGGAAACGACGTTCGAATCGTTGAAGGTGGAATCGTAGGGGGTGTGGATGTAGTAGCCGTTTTCGTCGGCGGCTTCAACGCTCTGGGTGATGACTATGGAGAAAGTATCGCCTTGGGAGAGCATAACGGGAGTGTCAAGGGGAATGGTGTAGTAACCGGAGTAGGTCAGGGTGCCGCTCTTGGTGCTCATCAGAGTACCGCTGGAGGGATTGCCCGTCGTGGGATTCTTGTAGACCTGAACGGTGTAGGAGAGACCCTCGTCCCAGTTGCAGTAAGCGATCGCCTTGAGCATCTCGCTTCCCTTCGCGGTGAAGACGTTGGCGACCTGGGTATTGTTGGCGAAGCCGGTGCAGGTGTTGATGCTGGAGTTCCAGCCCTTACCGAAGGTGACTACGTTGCAGCTGCCGTCATACTGATAGTTATGATCGTAGTTGTCGATGGGCTCCGCATCATAGAAGAAGATGTAACCCTCGAGAACGGAGGTGTCCTCATAGGAGATGTAGCAGTAGCCCTGGCTGAACTGGCCGGTGCCCCAGCTGTTCTTGCAGATCCAGGCGCCACTGCTGGAGGGCTTGTTGGGAGAGAACCTGGAAGCCGCGATCGAATCGTCCCAGCCTACGAGGGTGATGGCGTGGTTCGCCCACTTATGGGAGCTGCTCGACGGGCTGGAGGTATCATTGGTGCAGATGTAGGTGTAGGAGCTGCCGCTCTCGTAATAGGAGATGTTGCCCGCGCCGTACTCCATGATGGCGCGCTTTACGCCCTCGATATCGGTGGCGGGGATCCACTCGGAATTCTGGACGTGGCTTACGTTATACTGATAGGCATACTGGCTGTTCAGACCGCTGGAAGCGACCGTGCTCGCCTTGCTGTATGCAAGAGCGGAAGTGCTCTCGCTTGCGGAGCCGGTCCAGCGCTGGAGGGTGTAAGCGGACATTTCGCCGTTGCCGCCCTGATCCAGGCAGCCATCCTGCGGGGTGGACTTATCGCCCGAAAGCATGTTCTCCGCATCGTAAGCGGAGGTGTAGTTGAAGAAGCAGTGCTGCGTCTCGGACAGGTTAAGGCTCGTCGTGGCGGCGGCGCCGGTGCCGACCGGGACGTTGTGCTTGATCATGTAGCTCTCAACGCTTGCCATAGCGGCGTGCGCCCAGCAGGAGCCGTAGGGGTTCTGGTTCTTGACCGAGGTCACGTAGCCCAGATTGTTGCTGTTGTAGCTGGAGGGCAGGGAGTCGCGGTTCCTGCCGGTGAGGCGGTAATAGGTCTCCATATCGCCGCGTGCATAGGCGTTGGATACGATGTTCGCGCCGTGCATACCGGTGGGGATGTAACCGTTGGGTACCCCGCGGGCCTCTTTGTCTTCAGCAGCCTTGACGACTGCGTCCGCAAGAGCGAGCATGGGGACCATGCCTGCGATCATGATCGCGGCCATAAGAACAGCGATCAGCTTCATGAAAGTCCTTTTCATTTAACGATCTCCTCTTGTTGATTTCTTCCCTTTCGGGTAATTCAAGCTATTATATCATATAATCGGAAGATAATCCACCCAATTTTTTAAAAAATTATGATTTTTTTATTTTTTCCGCCGCGCTGTGCGGATAAAGAAAAGTTGACAAGGAAAGCTATGTGTGATAATCTATTTTAATACGGCCGGAGGGGATCGCCTCCGCCGTCCCATATGAATGAAAGGCGCCCCCCCGAGGGGGAAAAGGTGATATAAATGAAGAGGATACTTTGCATTTTGGCCGCTGTCGGCATGATGTTCGCCGTCGGCTGCAGGCACGCGGATCAGGGGGAGGACGTCGTTTCGATCGTCTCCGAGTCCCCCGCAGCGACCGCCCCTGCCGAGACCGAAAAATCGGTCCCCACGCCCGCGCCGGTCGATATGACCGATGAGAACGCGGTCTGCTTCGACAACGGAGTTTTCGTTAAGGGCTCCTTCAACTGGGATTTTTTCTTCGCAAAGACCAGGGCGAGGATGAACGCCCGCGTCAGGATACTTAACGCCCGCGACGGCGGGGTAGAGGATATGAACCTGGTTTTCGAGGACGGCGCCTATACCCTTACGATGGGGGCGGAGAACGCGCGCTACGCCTGCCTCACCGGCGGAGAGTTCGATATGCCGGAGGCGAGCGGTCTTGCCTCTGCAAAGATCTATATCCTGACGGACGATCCCGGCATGACGGTCGAGGCGTTCTTCGGCGGGAGCATCCCGGCGGACGTCGCTTTAGGCTATACGACCGCGTCCGGCACGGTGATATTCGTCGCCTATAAAACGAACTGATATTACCCGGATTTTACAATTCTTTACAAAAACTATATTGATTCGTACCGTGCGTATAGTATAATAAAATATACGAAAGGAGCGAACGGCGGGCTTTTTCCAGAATATGCCCGCGTTCATGGTGAACGAAATGAGCGGCGGTTTCGCGATCTACAATCTTATCAGGGGGATCATCGAGGAGGAGTCCAACAGCCGCGTTCCTCAGCAGGAGGCCGCAGCGGTGATCGTTTCAAAGCGCTTCCAGGTCTTCGGCGGCGAGAACGGCGGCACGGAGTATTACGTTACCTTTGAGCTTGCCGACGGCGAAAGGGCGGAGTTCAGGGTCAACGGCAAGCAGTACGGCCGCATGGCCGAAAGGGACGAGGGACTGCTCGTAAGGAAGGGCACCAAATTCGTTGATTTCAAGAGGCGCCTCGACAAAAAGCCCTTCGTAACGGAAGAGTGGCACGAGTGCCCCGGCTGCGGCGCTAAATTCAAGGGAGCCGCGTGCGATTACTGCGGCACGCCGTGGATAGATAAAAACTGACAAACGATAATTAAAAACCGGTCGGAAATACCGACCGGTTTTTACGTTGAAAATTCTCACGCTTCCTTTCGCTGAGGAAGCACGAAGAGCACTATCACGAGCGCGGCGGCCATTACGATCGTGGTCGCAATGCTGCCCTCGATGCCGAAATCGCCGCCGGTAAGGAGCTTCGGCGCGTCAAGCATTTCGGCGTGCATTACGCTCGCGTTTTCGCCGGCGCCGGTGCCGCTGACGCTTATGCCGAAGAAATTGCCCTGGAAGAAATTCCAGACGCTGTGAATAGCGCACGCGCCCCCCATGCTGTTGCGCTTGAGGGCGTAGATTCCGAACACCGCTCCGCAGAGCAGTATGTTGATGAACGGCAGTATCCCGTAGCCGGGATTGAACAGGTGAAGCAGCGAGAACACGAGCGAGCTCACGAGCACCGCGCGCCACATGTTGTTCCTGCGGGTGATGGATACCATCAGGTACCCGCGGCACATTACCTCCTCGCTCATGCCCTGGAAGAAATAGCCGAGCATGAACAAAAGGAACAGCCACACGTTGAATTTGGCGAACGAGAGCTTTATCGCGCCGAACGCGACGCCCAGGAGCGCCGTCGCCGATATCATCGCGATCCCGAGCACGGCGCCCAAAAGGTACTCCGGCACCGCGCGCCTTAAGCCGAGCCCGAGCGAGGTGTACCTGCGCTTCTGTATCACGCGGCAGAAGAGTATCACGACTATCGTCGACAGCACGGTGGCGAAGAGGTTGACTATCGTCACCCACGAGGGAAGGTCCTGCATGAGCTTCATTATGTGATCGAAATAGCCCGTGATATCGCCGCTGTTAAGGAGCGTCTGCGCCGTCGAAAGGAAGGCCGGATCGGCGGAGACCTTATTTAACACGTGCGCCCCGGTGACGATCGCCGTCGGTATTCCCTGCACCGATGAAGCAACGATCAGCACGGCGAAGAATATCAGCACCTCGAGTATGGGTATGAAGCCCTTTTTGCGCGCCCTCGCTTCAACGAGCATCGGGACCTCGCGCGAAAGAACGAAGTTTTTCATCGGGTAAAATCCCTTTCCTTACATATCGAATATGGGCATATCGCCGAATTCCGCAAGCGCGGAATCGCAGCCGACCACGCAGACGCAGCCCTTTTCGGCGCAGGCGTTCAGCGCAGGACGGAGCGCCTTGAGCTTCTCCATGTCGGTCGAGAGCATCTCCGTGCGGAGCTTCTTCGCGTCCTCGAACGTTTTGCCGTCGAGCATGTACATATCGGCGGCGGCGCCCTCCTCGGCGGGGGAGTTAAGGGGCTCGGTGCGGCCTACGGCGGAGATAACGAACTTGGTAAGATCCTCGCCGCTCTCGGCAAAGGCGGTGATGAAGTCGGCCTCCTCGCCGTAAACGCCGATGCTCCTCGCGGGGGAGGGATCGCGGTAGGAATAGTGGCAGATCACGCCGCGGTCGCTCACGTTGAGACCGACGCCGTAAGCGCCGCCCTGTACGCGCACGCGGTTCCACAGGAACGCGAGACCGATTATGTTGGAGGCGACCTTCATGCTGCCGTCCATGTCGGGAACGATAATGCCCTTCTCGGCGAAGCTCGCCTGGGCGGGAATGCGTACGCCGAACTTCTCGGGCACGGGGCTGTCGTAATGCACCTCGGCGGGAGCGGGAGTCCCTTCGGGAAGCGCGTCGGCAAGCCTGCAAAGGCAGGGCTTCTCCGTCGCGGTGAGACCGACGGTCATGCGCGCCTTGACGATGCTTTCGTCACGGATCTTCTCCATAACGGCGATCGCCTCGTCCGCCGCGGCGTCAAAGTTCTTCGCAAGCTCCTTGATGTATTCGCGGTAGGTGTAGCCGCGGGTAGCCTCGGTCACGACGCCGGAGGAGAGATAATGGCTCGTGACCGCGGCGACGCCCATCATGTGACCCGCCATAATTGCGCGCTGCCTCGTCATTTCGTCGAGCTGGAGCACGTTCTCCTTTATGCGGTCCTTTCCGTCGAAGACGGTCTCGGTAAGTATCTCGCGGAGCAGGTCTTCCGCCTGTTCGAGGTTCTCATCCAGCACGTCGCAGGAGACGGCGAAATACGGGGTGCAGGCGTCGGGTCTGCGCATGGACGCCTTGATCTCGAAATTGATGCGGCCGATATAGGTCTTGATGAGCTTCTGCAGCTCCGAAGCGGTATGGCTCTTCGTGGGGAGCTTGGTCATAAGCGCGGTCATGATGCCGGCGGCGGAAAGCTCCCTGACGGAAAGATCCGAGATATTGAAGTACAGATTGATGTGGGTGATGCCGTGCGTGGCAAGCTCGTGATACATCACGGGGAAGCCCTTTTTGCCGCAGAGCCTGGTCGGAGTGAATATGGGCTCCGGGCTGACCTCGGAGAGGGGCAGCACGGGCAGCTTCGCGGTGTCCGCGGGATCGTCGGGATTATCCTGCCATGCGTGCAGGCGGTCGTTCGCCGCCTTGAGCTCCTCCTTCTCGGCGTCGGTAAGTCCGGCGTAGATCGCCGCGGCGCGCTCCGCTTCCTCGCGGCGGAGCTTCTCGCCGTGCTCGGCGGAGGGCAGCACCTTCAGAAGGCACATATTGTCGAAATCGAAGAGCTCTTTAAGGAGCTTGTCGAAGCCGCCGTTCTCGATCTCGCCGCGCAGGAATGCGATATCCTCGTCATGCTCGAGATAGAGTATCGGATCGCCGCCGTAAAGCGAGCTCTGATAGCTCATTATGCAGCGGATGAGGCCCGCGGGCTCCTCCATATCCTTGAGCCTGAACGCGAAGCGGTTGAGGTGCGCGGTAAGGAGCTCCTTGTCGAGCCCTTTTTCAAGGAGCGAGGAGACGACCTCCTCCGCCTTTTCGCGGATGGCGCCCGCCTTATCCGCCTCGGTATTGCGCACGGTAAGGGAAAGCACCGCCTGCGCAATGCCGTCCTGCATGGTCAGCTCCACGTCCTCGCCGAGACCCGCCTCGAGGAACGCGCGCTTTAAGGGCGCCTCGTTGGTGTCGGCAAGCAGGCTGCACAGAACGTCCGCCATCATGAGGCGGCGCTTCTCCGCCCAGGTGCCGATGGTCCTCGCATAGGCGACCATCGAGCGGTTCTGAGTGGGATCGCCGGCGCCGATCTCGTAATAAACGGTGTTCTCGGCATGGCGGGGCGCCTGAACGGGGATCTCGTGCAGGGCTTCCTGCCTTTCGGAGCGGGAAACGTAGGAGTCGATCAAAGCAAGCGTCTCGTCAAGGGGCACGTCGCCGTCGAGGAACACCCTCGCGTTGGAGGGATGATAGTACTTGCGGTACATCGCCTTGTACATATCGTAGGTGAGCTCGGGGATATGCACGGGATCGCCGCCGGAATTGAAGCCGTAGCAGTTGTCGGGGAAGAGGAGCGCGGTCATTCCCTCCTCAAGTATGTCGTCGATGCCGGAGGTGGCGCCCTTCATCTCGTTGTAAACGACGCCGTTTATGTAGGGCTTGCCGCTGTCGTCCAGCTCCAGGCGCCAGCCTTCCTGACGGAAGGCGTTGGGATCGATCACGCAGCGCGGCGCGAATACCGCGTCAAGATAGACCTCGGTAAGATTGAGATAATCGCGCACGTTCCTGCTCGAAACGGGGTAGATGGTCTTGTCCGGGAAGGTCATCGCGTTGAGGAAGGTGTTCATGGAGCTCTTCAAAAGATCGACGAAGGGCTCCTTGACGGGGTACTTTTCGGATCCGCAGAGCACAGAATGCTCAAGGATGTGGAATACGCCCGTTGAATCCTCGGGCAGGGTCTTGAAGCCCACGCAGAAAAGCTTGTTCTTTTCGCCGTTGTCGACCCAGACGAGCTGGGTGCCGACCTTCTCGTGCCTCATCTCGACGAGCCTGCCGCCGAGCTGCGCCGATTCGCGCACGCGCTCGACCCTGAAGCCGTGAATGGTTGTTCCGATTGTAATGTCCATATTTATCCTCCTTGGGATTTTTTACCTATATATCATAGTAAAAAAAACCTCCCCTGTCAAGGGGAACGGAGGGAAGGTCCCGAGTAACCGGCGGCTGAAACCCTTCTCCGGCAGCCGTATGTTCTTTATCGCATCACGATAAAAAGTTGTTGACAACGCCCTGATTGTGTGGTATGATGTACCCAATGAAAGATTCAGGAGGCTTTGAATGAAACAAAAAACGCTTGCGATTATGCTTCTTTTCGTGATAGCCGGCGTGGCGGCGTGCGCGGCGCTGGTCTACTGCGTGATCGTGCCGGAGCTCGGTATGGATCTCGCCTCGCAGAACAACGGCGAATTCATGTACCTTTACAAGCCGTGGCTCATATTCATACTCGGCACGGCGCTCCCGGTCGCGGCGGCGCTCGTCATATCGATCGTGATCGCGGTCAATATAATGAAAAACCGCTCCTTCTGCCGCGCGAACGCAAAGCTGATGGGCGTCATCTCCATACTCGCCGCGGCGGACACCGCGTATTTCTTCATCGGGAACGTTGTATTTCTTTTGAGGAACATGAGCCATCCCGGCGTTATGATATTCTCCATGATAACCTGCATCGCGGGCGCGGTCGTCACCGTGATCGCGGCGGCGCTCTCGCATTACGCCTACAAGGCGGCGGCGCTCAAGGAACAGTGCGACCTGACTATTTGAGGAAAAGCCCATGAGCAAGGAACTTTTTAACGATGCGGAGGAGCTTTTGGAGCTCCCCGGCGAAATGGTTTTCAATATAGACGTTATGCTCGCCAAGCGCAAGATGAAGGTGGGCGAGCTGGCGGACAAGGTCGGCATAACCATCTCCAACATATCGATACTCAAAAACGGCAAGGCGAAGGCGATAAAGGTCTCAACCCTGATACGGCTGTGCGACGCGCTCAAATGCCAGCCGGGCGACCTTTTGGAATACCGGCCGTTCGAATAACAAAGGAAGATTCACCTCCTAACCATACCCTCCTTTGGGAAAAGCCCCGCGAAGGATCATCCTCACGGGGCTTTTCGTATGGTCTGTATCTTGCTTATTCATCGACGAACCGCCATGTGACGCCGCCGTCGTCGGTCTCGAACCAAACCATATAAAAAAACGATAACTGATAAAACAAAACAGCTGATCCTTTTCATATTGATCCT
>CAMZAY010000039.1 GCA_947304365.1 uncultured Clostridia bacterium
TAACCAGATATCGCCGTTCTCGCATCCCGAGCTTGAAATCGACTCCTCGCTCATAGATAAAGCCGCGGAGGAATGCCGCACCGCGATCGTCGTTATAGGACGCGCCGCGGGCGAGGACAGGGACAACAAGCCCCTGCCCGGCAGCTGGTACCTCACCGCAGCCGAAAGGAAGCTCCTCGACCGCGTGACGGAGCGCTTCCGCCGCGTTGTCGTGATACTCAATATCGGAAGCCTTATCGACCTTTCGTGGATAAAGGAGTACGGGGATAAGCTCTCCGCCGTGCTGATAGCCTGGCTCGGCGGGCAGGAGAGCGGGAACGCGGTCTGCGACGTGCTTTACGGCGCCGTATCCCCTTCGGGAAGGCTCCCCGCGACCGCCGCAAGGCTTGAGGGTTACCCCGGCGGCGCGTTCGGCATATCGAAAAGAGCTGAATACTCCGAGGGGATATTCATGGGCTGCCGGTATTTCGGCCGGTTTGCGCCCGAAAAAGTCCTCTACCCCTTCCTGCACGGGCTTTCATACACCGGATTCGCATTTGTGCCGCGCTCCGTTTCGCTCGGCGAAGACCGGGGCTCGGCAGTCGTTTCGGTAAAAAACGTCGGCGCGCGCTCCGGAAAGACCGCCGTTCCGATATTCGTATACCCGCCCGAAGGCAGGCTCGAAAAACCGCTCCGCGTGCTCGTTTCTTTCGGGAAGACCGATGTGCTCGAGCCCGGCGCGGAGGAGGTTCTCGACCTCTGCTTCGACAAAAAAAGCCTCGCCTCGTTCGATGAGGAAAGGCATGCGTTCATTCTGGAGGCGGGCGAATACCGCGTTTACGCGGACGAAGCTTATATCGGGAGCGCGATCGTTCCCGAAGAGGAGCTGATCGAAGTCTGCGAACCCATCGTGATCCCGTCCGCCGTGCTGAGGGAAAGGATACTCTCCCGCCTGCCGGAGCCGATCCCCGGCGTCAAGCGCAAGCTCCGCTTCGGCGACGTTCTTTCCGGCGCCGCATCCGCGGAGGAGTTCGTTTCGTCCCTCTCCGACGAGGAGCTTGCGGATATGACCCGCGGGCACGGCATGATGAATTCCGAGCTCGGACCCGCCGGCAACGCGGGCGTGTTCGGCGGTGTGACCGAGGCGCTTAAAGCAAAGGGCGTGCCGTCCATTTCCTGCTGCGACGGTCCCGCTGGGCTGAGGATGCAGCGCTTCTCGGCGCTGATCCCCTGCGGAACGGCGCTCGCCGCGTCCATGAACACGCGGCTTATAGAGGCGCTCCACGCACTGCTCGGTCTTGAGATGGAGCATTTCGGCGTGGACGTAAGGCTCGCCCCGGGCATGAACCTCATGCGGCACCCACTGTGCGGCAGGAATTTCGAGTATTTTTCGGAGGATCCCGTGCTTTCGGGGCTCACCGCCGCCGCTTGCGTGAACGGCATACAGAGCGTCGGAAAGGCGGCGTGCCCCAAGCATTTCGCCTGCAACAACCAGGAATTCAAACGGAACGTGAGCGATTCCGTTGTTTCGGAGCGCGCCCTTCGGGAGCTGTATCTTCGCAATTTCGAGATCTGCATAAAGGCGTCCCGCCCCATGACGGTCATGACTTCCTATAATAAAGTGAACGGCGTGTGGTCGCACTACAATTACGACCTTGTCGAGACCGTGCTCCGCCGCGAATGGGGCTTCGACGGTCTTGTCATGACCGACTGGTGGATGCAGAGCGCCCGCTCGCCCCAGTTCAGGGCGCTCCGGGACAACGCCTACCGTGTCCGCGCGGGCGTGGACGTGCTGATGCCCGGCAACAAAAGCCACGTTTCAAGGCGCTTCATTAAGGAGAAGAGCATCCCCCGCGCCCTCAAAAAGCGCGATGGGCTGACGAGAGCGGAGCTCGAGCAGTCGGCGCTCCGCGTGGTAAGGCTTGCGGTAAGGCTGAATGGCGGCGGGCCCGGGAAAGTTCAATAATACCTGAAAAAAATAAGCTCTTGGGAGGCGCTTCGTTCCCAAGAGCTTTTATTATGGAAAGTTCCTTTTAAGCGGCGTTCATTCGTTCACGAAGAACCCCTGCGCGAGGTCTTCGTCGACAAGCTCCAGGCTTTCGCCGGGGCGAAGGGTGAGCTTCTCCCCCGCCTTGACTCTCAACAGATAGTCGGACGCGGTGAACACGCCGTCCTTTATCGTGCCGACCGCCGCGTAGAACGGGCTTGCCTCGAGCGGAAGCTTCTTCATGGAAAGCACGAGGCAGCCGTCGGACTCCGAAATATCGAAGTACTCGTCCGGCATACGGCACTCGCCGATATCGGCTTCGTCATCAGTTTCGACGGCGAGGGGCATGGGCGCGTCGTAAAGCCGCATTTTAAGGCAGCGCTCGATAAGGCGCTTCCTCGTGACGGCGGTCGCCGCCCTGCCGCAGTCGACCGAAACGAATTTCCTGTTGAGTTTTGCCGCCGTGACAGCGGTGGTCCCGCTGCCGCCGAAGAGGTCGACGACGGTATCCCCCTCGCGCGAGCAGGAGAGTATGATCCTCTTCAAAAGCGCCTCGGGCTTCTGGGTGATGAAGCCGGTGCGCTCCGGATCGCGCTGATGGAGATGCTCTATATCGTCCCACACGTCGGAGGGGTAAACGGGATCGTCCTCAAAATAACGGTATTCCTTGCCGTTCGTCCTTATCGAATAATAGACCCTGCCGGTCTCGTCAACGGCGCGGCGCATGTGGTTGCGCCTTTCGGGACCGCGCGGCACGCCGACCGCCTTGAGGTCGAAATACGCCTCCTGCGATCTTCTGTACATGAGTATCGTATCGTGCTTCTTCGAAAAGGCGTTCTTCGCCCTGCCGCCCGATTTATACGCCCAGATTATCTCGTTTGTGAGCCCGTCCTCGCCGAACACCTCGTCGCAGATCATCCTTGCCGCGGCGCTCATGCGGTAGTCGATATGCAGGAAGAATGTGCCGTCGTCCTTCAAAAGCTCATACGAAAGGCGCACCGCCTCGCGGATGAGCGCAAGGTATTCGTCCCTCGGAAGGGAGTCGGTATACGCCGTCTGCTTTTTGCCGCGGCGGAACTCGAACGAACCGCCCGTGCCGAACGGGGGATCGATGTATACGACCCTTGCCGAGCCGCCGTATTTTGCGATAAGCGCGTCCTTTATGCGGCGGATATCGGCAAAATAGACCGTGCCGTCGCCGCCCATCATATGCAGTTCCGCGCCGCACGCGGTCCGTTTAAGCATTTTTGACCCCCCTTTGAATAAAAACAAGCAGGCGAAAAGCCCGCTTATTCGGATTTATACCTCATGAATTTTTCAGTCGAAAGGCTCAGTATGCAGCCCCCCGCAAGGAGCGCCGCCCATATGACCGCCTTCCACCATGCGAAACGGAATGTGGGATCGCCCGCAAGCGCGACGACCTCCTGCACGATACAGCCGAGCGTGGTCGCGACGACGACGCCGAATATAACGTAATACGCGGGACCGTGGTATTTTTCGATGACCTTCTTGACGAGCAGCAGCGCGGGCACAGCGACGATCGCCATGCCGAGCACGCCGAAAAGCATATATGGCGCCGTCCCGAAGGACGCCCTTACGCACTCCCAGAAGGGCTTATCAAGCTCCGCCGCGGCGATAAAGAGCTTGGGCGGAGCGGTGAACACGGCAAGGAAGCTTTCGTAAACGCCGAGGTTCAGCAGTATGAACGATATGCTCACCCCCGGGAGCAGCACGCCGCACATGATGATCGCGCCGCTTATCATGGCAAGGTACCAGTTGATCGCCCTCTCCGCGCCGGCGTTGGTGACGAGCCCGAGTATTATGAGCCCGAACGCGAGCACGAAGCCGGGTATAGCCCAGAAGGGATAGCTCTTCTTAAAGCCCTTTTCGTTGCATTCGCGAAGGAGCGCGGGCATCGAGCCGACGACGAGCCCTATGAAAACGCAGAGCACCGCCGTGCGGAAATCCGTGAAAAGCCAATCCAAAAGGAACATGAATACCAAAAATCCCAGCGCGCCGCCGAGCGCCAGCGGGAGCAGGAACCTGAAGTTCTTCCCGGGCGCCTTGAAAAAGCCCGTCACCGCGTCGATCGCCGGCTTGTAAAGCCCCATCGAAACGGCGAGGATGCCGCCCGAAAAGCCCGGCATAATAGCGCCTATGCCTATGACTATTCCCGCTATGAACCTTTTGAAGAATGAATCCATGCCCTCTCCGCGTGCATATTTATCCACGTTAAATATTATTATACCACATCCCGCGCCGAAAAGGAATATGCCAAACCTGAAAATGTTCGCCGACAAAAATGCGGAAGACTATCGGTCGTCAGTCCGCCCGTATCATTCCCGCAGGCTGAAAAAAAAAAGCCGTCGGCGCCCCGGCGGCTGTATTCATCGATCCTGTTACAGTTTGGCCTTATAGACCTCCACCCCATCGGCGAAGGTGTACGCAAAATAGAAGCTGCCGTCATCCCCGCAGGCAAAGCTGATCCTTCCGCTGTCGCCCCAGATCCTTTCATCGACCCAGCTGATCGTCGGCGAGCAGGCCTTGACGAGGTTTCCCGCGCGATCGTATTTCATTATGATCCATTGCGTATGCTCGCCCTCCACCTCAATGGATTCGTCAGCGCTGTACAGATCAAGGAAAAGATACGCGCCGTTTTCGTCCCGGCAGATAAACGAAGCCTGATACGGCGTCACGATCGAAATGCCCGTATCCGCGAAACGCCAAAGCTTCCATTCATTCACGCTCGATTCGGTCTCGACGAGCTTATCCTCCGCCTTCCATTCCGTGTTATCGACGAGACGGACCTTGAACATGCAGTTCGCGATCGTCTCCAAAATGTAGACGCCTTCATCATCCGACATGAACAATCCGTGCGGTATCCTGAACAGCGGATAGAGGCCCATGCTTTCTTCGCTTTCGATATCGAACCAGCCGTGATACGTGACTACCCTTCCGTCCGATACGGCAAAGTCGAGCAGCTTATCCTCCTCCGGCGGATCGTCCTTTATTCGCGAACCTTCGCCAGACGCGATATCGTAAACGAACAGCGAACGGAATGAAAGCTCCCCGGGATAGCTGTACGGATCCCTGAAATAAAGCTTGCCGTCCGCGGCATAGAAGCTGACCGGGCCGCCGTCATAACCCGATCCGGCCGGATCGCGGTATGAATAATGCAGCTCGTTCTCTCCCTCGCCCGGCTTTATCTCCGCGATCTTCTCGGAGCATTCGGAAAAATCCGTCAATACGATCTTCGGCACGGCGATCTCTTCATTCGGCGCAGGCGAAGCGGACTCCACCGGGCTTTCCGAGGGCTTACCTTCGGGAGTTTCATCGACCGCCGCCTTCGGTTTTCGCCCGGCGCAGGCCGTTATTAGGGAAAGCAGCATCAAGGCGGCAATAAGCGCCGCCGCGGATTTGAAGAACGTGCTCTTCATAATACCTCCTGAAATAACGCTTGAAAAACAATTCACAATACTCTAACGTAAAAATCATTGTCGTCTTCGCACTCGCAAAAGAAAACGGAGCACATCTCTGGGCATGCTCCGTTTAGTCACATCATCAATACTGATAGAATCCTTTGCCGGTCTTCCTTCCGAGGAGGTTCGCCCTTACCATCTTTTTAAGAAGGGGATGCGCCCTGTACTTCGAATCCTTCGTCTCGTTATACAGCGTGTCCATTATGGCGAGCACGACGTCCAAGCCGATCAGATCGCCCAGCGCGAGGGGACCCATCGGATGGTTCGCGCCGAGCTTCATGGCGGTATCGATATCCTCGGGGGAAGCGACGCCCTCCGCAGCAAGACCGATCGCCTCGTTTATCATCGGGATCAGTATGCGGTTGACTACGAAGCCGGGTGCCTCCTTTACCTCTACCGGCGTCTTGCCGATGCTGCCGGCAAGCTCATAGACTGCGTTGAACGTCTCGTCCGAGGTAGCCATGCCGCGGATGACCTCCACGAGCTTCATAACGGTGGCGGGGTTGAAGAAATGCATGCCGATGCACTTATCCGGACGCCCCGTTGCGGAAGCGATCTCCGTGATGGAGATGGAGGACGTGTTGGTGGCGAATATCGTTTCGGGCGGGCAGATGGAATCGAGGTTGCGGAAAACGGTCTTCTTTACCTCCACGCTCTCGATGATCGCCTCTATGATGAGGTCGGCGTTATGCGCGTTGTCGTAGCGGGTGGTGAACTCGATACCGTTTATCACCGCGTTCATCTGCTCCTCGGTGATCTTGCCCTTCTCGACGCGCTTTTTAAGGCCCTTCTCGAGCCTTGCCGCGCTCCTCGCGATGATCTCATCCGTCATGTCGTAAACGGTGACGGGATAGCCCGCCGTGCAGAATGCCTGCGCGATATCAAGGCCCATCGTTCCCGCGCCTACCACAAAAATGTTCTTCATATTATTTCCCGACCTTTCCCGGCTCTGCGAGCCGTAATCATCTTAATTTATTTGCCTTCAAAGGGGGCCTTCTCCGTCTTGGTGACGAACGCCTCCATAGCCATCTTCTGATCGTGCGTCGCAAAGCAGGCGCCGAACAGCTCCGCCTCCCTCTCAAGATCCGCCTTGAGCGAAGCGCCGGTAAAGCGCCTTATCGCCGCTTTGGAGTTCCTTACCGCGACGGGCGCGTTCGCGGCGATCACGTTCGCAAGGGCGAGCGCCTCGTCCATCAGCGCCTCGGGCGGGACGACCTTATCGACGAGGCCTATCGAAAGCGCCTCGTCCGCCTTTATCATCCTGCCGGTAAGAATAAGCTCCATCGCCTTTGACAGCCCGATCACCCGCGGGAGCCTCTGCGTGCCGCCGAAGCCCGGAGTGATGCCGAGCCCGACCTCCGGCTGGCCGAATTTCGCCTTTTCGGAGGCGATCCTTATATCGGCGCAGAGCGAAAGCTCGCATCCGCCGCCGAGCGCAAAGCCGTTGACCGCGGCGATCACGGGGATGGGCAGCTCCTCTATCGCGGTGAGCGCCGCCTGCCCCTTAAGGCCGAAGGCGCGTCCCTCGTCCGCGTTAAGCGACTTCATCTCGCCGATATCCGCGCCGGCGACGAACGCCTTTCCCTCGCCCGTTACGACGAGCACGCGGATATCCTTATCGTTCCTGACCTTTTCGGCGGCGGCGGCGATATCCCCGAGGACGGAGGAATCGAGCGCGTTGAGCGCCTCCGGACGGGAGATCGTCATTACGGCGACGTGCCCCTGCTTTTCAAGTCTTATCATATCGAAAACTCCTTTTCGGGTTTTTTTCATTATATAATTTTCGCGCGCGCATGTAAACCCCCGCACGCAAGTTTTTTGGGAGCGGAAAGAACCGCTGGAAGACCGACAGCTTATAATAAAAACTGACCACGGGGACAGTCCCCATGGTCAGCCGCCATTTTTAACAGACGTCTTTATTTCAAATGATCCCCATTGCCAGCCTTAACACCGAGAGAGCATCCCCGGAATCCAAGCATCCGTCTGAGTTGACGTCGAGCGATTCGATATTCCCGCCGACTTCTGCCAATCCCATTGAACAGCGCAGCAGCATGAGTGCATCTGCGCTTGTTATTATGCCGTCGCCATCAGCGTCGCCGCCAAACACCGCCGTGATACGTCCGCCCTTATCGCAGGAGTATTCTGTGTTGACGCTGATGCAATTACCGTTTTCATACCAACCGAGGAAGGTGTCGCTTTCAGGATAAGCATAGAGCTCTGTAACGGCTGAAACATATTCTGCGCCTATCGCGCCGTTTCCTAACACGTTCAGCAGAAGGTCTTGATCGAGTTCTGCCGTCCTGAACGATATCCTCCTGCATTTGCAGTCCTTGACGATAAAGTATTCAAGCTGTTCGCAGTTCAGAGCGGATACCGTTTCAAGATGCTCCTGCCCCACAAGCTTGACCCTGGTCAGAATAGAGCAATCATTAAGATCTACGGAGCTTATATGAGTGGATATGCCGTCGCCTGCGTCGGCGAAAACATAAGGCGCGACCCATGTTACGTTGGTTCCGGAAAGATCGAGATCGCCATAAAGATCAGGAAAGACGTACTCGTACCCATCGGCAATTATTTCGGAACCGTCTTCAAGCTCTTCGCTCATCCAGCATGATACGCGGTATCCGAAAAGGAACATGAATCCTTCCGGAAGGATATCACGGTAAACAAGGTGAGTCCAGTAAGAACCGTCATAAGAGGGATAAACGCCTCCGAATTCGTGATAATGCTCCGGGGTAAGCGACCAATCGACGGCATATACCGCTT
>CAMZAY010000040.1 GCA_947304365.1 uncultured Clostridia bacterium
GGCGCTTGCGAACGCCCAGTCCGCTTACGACAAGCTCCTTTCAAGGGTCGCCGCCGTAAAGGCGGAGGCGGAAAAGTCCGGCGAAGCCCCCGACGAAAACGCCGTCCTGGAATACAGGCAGCGCTTTATCGAGACCGTCGGCAGCGATCTTAACACCTCCCTCGGGCTGACGCTGCTTTACGACGCGATCAAGGCGGAGCTTTCCCCCGCGACGAAGCTCGCCGTGATAGAGGATTTCGACCGCGTGCTCTCGCTCGACCTTACCAAAGCCGCTCCCGAGGAGAGCGCGGGCGAGAATCTTTCCCATCTTGAGGAGCTCCTTATTAAGCGCGCAGAGGCGAAGAAGGCGAAGGATTGGGCGACGGCGGACGCCATCCGCGACGAGGTAAAGGCCGCCGGTTACATGATAGTCGATACGCCCGAGGGCGCAAAGCTCAAGAAGATATAAACAATAATCCCGTAAAGGAGAAACAATATGAAGACCCTTAAAAAGCTCGCTCTTTTCCTGCTCATAGCAATGCTGGCGATCTCCGTCTGCGGCGCCGTCTTTGCAGAGGGCTCCGCCGACGCGTCTGAAGCGCCCACCGAAGCCGCCGCGACAGACGCCGCCGCGACCGAAGCCCCCGCGGAGACAAAGCCCGACGCCACTTACCGCATCTATGACGAAAACGGAAAGACCGTTACCGATATGAGCGCCATGAGCTGCCTCGGCGGAAGCATGAACCTCTATATCAAGCACGCCTACAAGGTGGTCATCGGATATGCCGACGGCACCAAAATGAACGAGACCGAGGATGAGCTCATACTCGATTTCGAGACGGATAATCCCGGCGTCACCCGCGATCACAACACGATCAACCTTCCCGCTTCCGATACGCCCTATAAAGTGACCGTAAAGGTCGCCTATCCCAAGGCGAAGGAAGGCAGCGTGGATCTGCCCCTTACCGTAAAGCGCTTCAACGTGAGCCTGCCCGACATAGTGGTGGCGTTCATCGCCGTGTACGTTCTCATCAACGTGTTCACCGGCAAGGGCGCGCTCTTCTCCGATGAGTTCATTAAGGATGAGAAGAAGGACCAGTTCAAGAAGCTCGTCCGCCTGCTCGCCTGCGTCACCGGCGTAATGTTCCTTGCCGCGGCGGTGCTCTCGATCTGCTTCAGCTATCTCGACTGGGTCAAGATCGTAAGGTACGTCCTGTTCGGCTTGGGCCTTGCCTCGCTCATCGCGATGATGATAATCAACAGCGTCTTCACCGATAAGGAGAAGAAGCAGAAGGCGCAGGCCACGTCGCTTACCGGCGGCCCGTCCTCCAGCGCGGCGGCCTTCGAATTCGACGAGAACGAGCCCACCGTGGACGAGGTCCTTGCCGAGATCGAAAAGCAGAAGAACGAACCCAAACCGGAAAACTGACCGTAAACGGTGAACGAAATGGATAATGCAAAAGCCAAGACCCCTTGGATCAAGCGCTGCGTCCAAAGGTATCTCGTGGATGCTCTCGGCTCCATGGCGAAGGGCCTCTTCGCTACGCTGCTCGTCGGCACCATCATATGGGCCCTGTCCACGCTTATAGGAATGGCGCTTCCCGAGGCGGGTACACAGCTCAATTTCTGGCAGAAGATACTCGCCGCCGTCAACACCTTCTTCAAGGCCGTCTCCGGCGCGGCGATGAATAATTACGTCGTCGGCGCGGCGATCGGCATCGCCATCGCTCACGGCATGAAGGTCGCCCCGCTCGCGGTATTCTCCGCCGCCGTCACCGGCGCGATAGGCTACTGCTCCGGCATAGTGGGCGAGCAGGCCGGCGCCATGCAGAAGGCCATCGGCTTCGTCACCGCCGAAACGAATATCATCGCCGGCCCCATCGGCGCGTATTTCGCCGCCGTCATCGGCGCGGAGCTCGGCGATCTCGTCGCGGGGAAGACAAAGGTCGATATCCTCGTCGTGCCCCTCGTTTCGATACTCACCGGCGGCCTCGTCGGGTATCTTCTCGGCGCGCCCCTCGCGTTCTTCATCAAATGGCTCTCCCGCGTGATCGGGCTTTCCACCGCGCTCGCGCCCATCCCCATGGGCATCATCGTCGCGGTGCTCGTCGGCTGGATACTCACCGCGCCCATCTCAAGCGCGGCCATCTGCGCGATGCTCTTCTCGCAGGGCGTGCTCGATTCGCAGGAGGAGGTCGTCCGTCAGGGTCTGTACCTCGCCGCGGGCGCGGCAACGGTCGGCTGCTGCTGTCAGATGATCGGCTTCGCCGTCGCCTCCTTCCGTGAGAACAAATGGGGCGGCCTCGTTTCGCAGGGGCTCGGCACGTCCATGCTGCAGGTGCCGAACATAGTCCGTCACCCCGCGATAATCGTTCCGCCCACGCTTGCCGCAGCCATACTCGGCCCGATAGCGACGACGCTCCTTCCCATGCAGAATACCGGCATCAACGCCGGCATGGGCACCTGCGGGCTCGTCGGGCAGATCGGCACGTATATCACGATGCTCGGCCTCGGCGAAAGCTGGTGGCTCATAACGATCAAGGTACTGCTCCTCCATATCATACTCCCCGCGGCGATCGCATTCGGCGCGTCGGAGCTTATGAGGAAGCTCGGCTGGATCAAAAAAGGCGATATGCTGCTGGAATGATATTACGGATCGAACGGTGAAGCAAAAAGCTTCACCGTTTTTTTATTATACCCCCTTTACAATCGCGCTCGCCTCTGCTAAAATTGCGCCGTACAGGAAGGAAAGCTTGGATATGGATTTCACAATAAAAACCGCAAGGTTCATTACGAGCGCCGGCGTCGGGTCGGAGCTCCCCGAAAGGCTCCCGTGCGAGATAGCCATCGTCGGCAAATCGAACGTGGGGAAGAGCTCGCTCATAAACGCGCTCTGCGGCAGGAACAAGCTCGCAAAGACCTCCGCCACGCCCGGTAAAACGCGGCTCATAAACTTCTTTTTGCTTAATGAGGAGTTTTATCTTGTCGACCTGCCGGGCTACGGCTATGCCGCCGCTCCCAAGGCGGAGCAGGAAAAATGGGGCAGACTGATGGAGGATTATCTTTCCTCCGGCAGGGTCTCGCATATCTATATGCTAATAGATATCAGGCATGAGCCCACCGCGCTCGATAAGCAGATGTTCGGCTACATCATCTATTACGGCATACCCTATACCCTTATCGCGACAAAGGCGGATAAGCTTGCCAAAACAAAGCGCCGCTCCGCCGCGAACGCCGCCGCAAAGCTGCTCGGCGCGCCGCCCTACGCCGTGGCGTGGTCTTCCGAGACGGGCGACGGCAGGGAGGAGCTGCTTGAAAGGATCGACGCGGTCGTCCATCCCACCGCGGGGGAAGAATAAAATATTTTCAAATCCTATTGACATATAGGATGGATGAACGCATAATAAGTAAAAATAAGCTGCGGGAGCGCCGCAGCCAATGCAAGATACCGAAGGGGGATCAATATGGGACTTAAGAAGTGTCCGCGATGCGAACTTAATTATATAAAGGATGACGAGAAGCTCTGCAACGTATGCAAACGCGCCGCCAAGCACGAGGAGGAGCCCGAAGACGAGCTCATGTGCATCGAGTGCGGCGAGCATCCCGCCATGAAGGGCAAGGAGATCTGCGCCGAGTGCTATAAGGAGAGTCTCCGTCAGCAGCATCTTCAGAACCAGCGCAAGGCGATGTCGAACATGGATTTCGAGGATGTGGAGGTCGTCTCCGGCGTGGATCTGCCCGATGAGGAGATCCCCACCGGCAGCCTGCCCGACGAGCTTGCGGATGAGTTCGAGGACGAGATCGCTCCGAACGCTCCCGAAGAGGGAGAGATCGAATTCACAAAGGGCCTTTCTCTCGAAGCCTTGAGCGAGGAAGAGAACGAAGAGCCCGACGACGATGAAGAGGTCGATGAGGGATTCACCCCGGCCAAGAGGAAACACCGCTGATCTTTATGAAGCTTTTTGCCATAGCCGATCTGCATATGGACGGCGGCGCGGGCAAGCCCATGGACGTTTTCGGTCCCAACTGGGCGGGGCGTCGCGACCGCATATTCGGCTCATGGCGCGAAACAGTCGGGGAGGGGGACGCCGTCCTCGTTCCCGGCGACATATCGTGGGCGATGCATTTTCGTGACGCGTTGCCCGACCTTATTGATCTATCCGAGCTTCCCGGTAAAAAGGTGCTGCTTCGCGGCAACCACGATTACTGGTGGGGCTCGCTTACTAAGATGCGTTCCGTACTTCCCGAAAGCGTAAAGCTCGTCCAGAACGACGCCTGCGATATTGGCCCCGCCGTCATCGCGGGCTCAAGGGGCTGGATACTCCCCTCGGACAGCGATTTCAAAACGGAGGATAAAAAGATCTACGAAAGGGAGCTCATACGCCTGGAGCTGTCGCTCTCCGCGGCAAAGCGCCTCGCCGGGCAGGATAAGCCCATCGTCGCCATGCTCCATTACCCGCCCCTTATGCGGGACGGCGCCCCAACTGGCTTCACCGCCCTCCTCGAAAAATACGGCGTCTCCCGCTGCGTTTACGGGCATCTGCACGGCTCCCCCGCATGGGAGGTCGGCTTCAAGGGCGAAATGAACGGCGTCGTGTACGACCTCGTTTCCGCCGACGCGCTGGGCTTCGCGCCTTTGTGCATCGAGGAATTCTGCGAAGGGGATGAGGAAGAGTGAGCAAAATCGAAAAGCTCCTGCTCGATAAGGACTTTCAATATCTTCCCCCCTTCTTTTTAAGGCATGAGCTGTCGCTGCGGTGCGGGCTTTCACTCGGAACTAAGCGTTCCGCGCTCCGCCGCGCGCGGGAGATATTCAAACTGCTCTTTGACGGCGCTCCCGATGCGATCGCCTTCAACTATTGGCTGACCGACTTTTCTGAGAGCGGCGGTCCCGCTTGTGAGGCGTTCGACCGTCCCGGCGAAGCCGAAAGCATCCATTCCGGTTATCTTAACGACGTTAAGAGGATCACGGAGTTCCTTCTCGACAATCAGCTTAAATACCGGCACACAGTCGTCCGCGGCACTCCTTCCGTATTGAATGAGGAGGACGGACTCGTTCTCAACAACCGCGTGATCTGCTATTCCGACGGGAAAGCCTTTGATAACGAAAAGCTGATAAAACTATGCGTTGACGACCGATTCGATCCCTGTATCGGCTTCGTCTCGTTCGAAAACGAATGCCTGCTGCTCATTTATGACGACCGCGGCTGCGATATCGTTTTTGCGGACGAAGGGAAATTCCTTGAGTTCTATCCGAAGCTCGAACCCTTTTTTCTGGATCATGACCGCGAGATGATGGGGGAGAGATACAAAAGGCTGAAGGCAGAATAACGGAATAGTAAAACAAGCTGAGGAAAAATCCTCAGCTTGCTGTTTTTTATTCTCCCTTTATCACGCGCCGACGTCCATCATCGTCCCGATGAAGAACGGCAGGTTCGTCTCGGTATCGATGAGCATATAGACGAACGGCCTGTCAAGGCGTATCGTGTGCTCATAGAGCATCGCGGCCTCGTCGCACACCATGACCGCGGTCGCGGCGCCGGCGCGGGTGCCCCTCTCGTCCACGGAAATGAACGTCTTATGGAACACGCGGCTGATGTAGAGGTTTCCCTCGGTGGAGCTGCCCAGCGCGGAAAGGTCCGATACGCTGCTGTTGAAGGCGGAGGGCATGCCCATATTGCCGAGCACGTCCGAAAGCTCGCAGGAAAAATCAGTCTCGAACTTGGGGATAGCGGTCATCACCGGCTCGTCCTTCGCGCCGTTCAATATGCCCATCAGCTTTTCGCCGTCGAGCGAGGCGACAAGCTCGCTGACGCTCACGCCCTCGTTCGGAAGGAGCGCGCAGAACGCGTACCTGCCGCCCGAATAATACTTGATGAAGCCTTCGGCGTTGTCCGCCTTGAGGTATGTGTTCTCCTCGCCGTACATGAACTCGGCGCTGCGCGTGCCGCCGTTCTCAAGCGTAAAGACGGCGTTTCCGACCTCGCTCTCCTTATAGATGCGGTCCCATTCTGCGTCGAACGCGAGCGCGTTGATAAGGAACATAACGGCGTCTCCCATGTTGACGTCCTTGCTCAGTATCTCGGGGATCATGCCGTCGGTCTTTTCCTTAACCCAGTTGTTGATATCCGTGCGGGTCTTTTCGTCGAAGGGCGCTTTATAAGCGTCCGCGCCGTAATAATCGGCGTTCTTCTGGAGGAAGGCGTCGTTCACGGTGAACCTTTCGTCCGCCGTGAACCAGATGGAATTCGCAAGCTCCAGCTTGGCTTTATCGCTGTTTATAAGCTGCGCCGCATAGTTATAATAAAACTCGTTCAGCTCGTCCGTGCTCATGCCCAGCACCTTTTCCATCTCGGCAAGGGTGTCCCCCTTGGCGCCGTTCGCCGTCATGGAGAGCGCCGCAAGCACCGAGAGCGGGGAGATGAGGGAGTTGCCCTCGCCCGCGCCGGCCTTGAACAGCCTTATTGCGAAATCCGCCGCCTTGACGGCGCTTTCGTTCGCAGGGACGACCGGCTTCGCGGTGTTCTTCGAGGTGAAATTCGCCATCAGGTTCATGGTTTTTGCAGTGCTTACCGCACCGTTGTTTATCGGCTGCACCGTGGCTGAGGTCTTACAGCCGACGGCCGAAACGAGTATCGCTCCCGCCGCCAAAAGGCACAGCGCCTTTTTGATAATGCTGTTTATTCGCTTCATAAATAACTCCTTTCGTTATTCGGAAATAAGGCTCATAAGCCTTTCGTACTCTGCCTGCGTGATGGGGAAGCAAACGCCCGTTTGAGCATCTTTTAACGTTTTCCCGGTCAGCTCGAACGTTCTCTCGCTGCCGTCCGCGCCGGTCAGCGTTATGCGGCGGCACATGTCCGCGCTCTCGACCACAAGGTCGCTGCAGGTCTCTTCGTCCGTTTCGGCGATCAGTATGCCGTCGATCAGTTCTTTGAGCTCATAAGCCGCATCGTCCGTCAGCGTATGGGTGCGCGCCTCCGGGCCCTCCGTAAGCGCCTCGACGGTCACAATCAGCTTTTCGCCGACCGGCAAAGCTTGATCGATCCCATTCGCCTCCTGCTCGCCATCCGGAACCTTGCCCGGCATGGGCATTAAGCGGGGCAGCAGGAACGCCGTAAGGGTCAGGAGCAGCGCGAGCGGCGCCGAAAGCGCGGCTATCCTGCCCGCCGTCCGTCTGCGGGCGCGCTTTTTTTCCTCTACGCGGCGGCGCACCTCCGTGGTGTATTCGTTAAGCTCCTTCATAACAGTTCCTTGCCCTCCTCTCCCAAAATGGAGCGGAGCTCCTTTTTTGCACGGTAAAGCAGATTGTCTATCTGCTTGGGCTTTTTGCCCATCACGCGGGCGGCCTCGGCATATGAAAGCTCCTCGAAAAAGATAAGATACACGACCTCGCGCATTTCCTCGGGAAGCTTCTCAAGCGCGCCGTGCACGGCGCGTTTCCGTTCGTCCGAAACGAGCCGGTCCTCAAGGTCGAAAAGCTCGTCCCCGTACGCCGCGGCGTCCTCGTAGCTGAATACGGGGAGCGCCTTTCTGTGCCTTATAAGATCGAGCGCCCTGCTTTTCCCGCGCATGAATAAGTAGGTTTTAAGCGATACCTTGAAATTGTATCGGTGCTTGTTCAGGAACAGATCGCTCATCACGTCCATCGCGATATCCTCCGCGGCGGGCATATCGTGTACGTAATGCTCGACAAAACAGACGAGGCTGAAAAACAGCTCCCGCATGATATCGTCGACAGCGCTCTCGTCGCCCTTAAGGTAGCGGCGATAGCAGACTGCTCCATTGTCAGAAAGATCCTTCAATTTAATTCCGCCAGTCGAAGCGCCGCGTCCGGCGCCTTCACATATTATACGTATGAGTAAGGGAAATTCCTTACGGATATTTTATAACTAACCCGAAAAAACGTCAACAGGCACAACAAAAGCCCCCGGTATAGCCGGGGGCTTCGCTTTGGCCTGGATTATTTCTTTGCGGTCTGAGCGGCAACTTCCTCAGCGAAGTTTTCCTCACGCTTCTGGAGACCCTCGCCCATCTCGTAACGGACGAACTTCTTTACGGTGAAGCGGCCGTTGATCATCTGACGGACGGACTCATCGGGGTTCTTAACGAAGGGCTGCTCAAGCAGGCAGACTTCCTTGTAGTACTTCTCGATGCGGCCTTCGACCATCTTCTCGATGATGGCGGCGG
>CAMZAY010000041.1 GCA_947304365.1 uncultured Clostridia bacterium
CGTGAACAGGCCGAGGGTCTTTAGCGTTACCGTTTTGCCGCCCGTGTTTGGGCCGGTGACGATCAGCGTGTTGAAATCCCCGCCGAGCCAGATATCTATCGGCACTACCTTTTCGCGGTCAATCAGCGGGTGGCGCCCCTTCTTTATCGTGATGCGTCCCTCGCTGTTGAGCTTGGGGCACACGGCGCGCATATCCCGCGCGAGCTTCGCCTTGGCAAAGCAAAGATCGATCTCGCCCAGGGTCATAAGATCCTGGAATATGTCGTTCGCGGCGGGCTTTATCATCTCGGTCAGCTCGGTGAGTATCCTTTCGACCTCGGCGGCTTCCTCCATGACGAGCTTCTTGTATTCGTTGCCGAGCTCCACCACGGCGGAGGGCTCTATGAACAGCGTCGCGCCGGTGCCGGACTGATCGTGTATGAGACCGGGGATGTTCTGACGGTACTCCTGCTTGACGGGTATTACGAAGCGCCCGTTCCTTATCGTTACGAGCGGATCCTGCAGATATTTCGAGTAGGTCTGCGAATGGATCATGTCGTTCAGCTTCTGCCGCACCTTCTCGTTCGCAAGCTTCATCTGCCTGCGTATGCGCGAAAGGGCGGGGGAGGCGCCGTCGAATACCTCGTCCTCGCTCAGTATGTAGCGGTTTATCTCGTCCTCGATCGCGCGGTGCGTCATAAGCCCGCCCGCCATATTGCCGAGGCGCGTGACCTCGCTTTCGTCCGAGCCGTCGACGGGGCGCTTGGGCGCGGAGGCCGTCAGCATATCGCGGCAGAAGCGGATCGCCTTGAGGCATTTCGCTATGGATAAAAGCTCCTCGCAGTTAAGGTGCAGCACGGCGTTCACGCGCTTTAACGCGGAGCGCATGTCGGGGAAATCGTCCACGGGGGAATTCCCCGTGCGGATATAATAGCTTTCCGCTTCGCTCGTTAACTGAAGCTCCGCGTTTACGTCGTCGATCTCGTCAAAGGGCAGGAGCGAACCGGCGTTTTCACGGCTCACGCAGCAGCCGCATTTTAAGCGGAGCATCGCGAGTATCTTATCGTATTCAAGTGTTTTCAATGCTTTTGTGTTCATATTGTTCTCCGTATCTATTCAACGGGGCGAGCCCAATGTCCCCTCGTGACGGGGGCGTTTTCGTTTTCGTCCGGCGTCTCGGCGGCGCCGAAAACCGATATCCCGCTGTTTTTGAACTCCCCGCGGATATCGGTAACGGCGGAGTTCAGCATCCTGACAAGGCAGTACCCGTCCGGAAAACGGACGTTCTCGAGCGGGAAGCGCCTGCCTTCGCCGTCCGAGAGGAGCCCGGCAGAGCCCCTGCACGCGCGGCAGCCCTTGTACTCCTTTACGGGGCAGTGCATAAGCTGCATCACAGGCGTGCGCCCCAAAACGTTCACTATCATGCGGCTTCCGAAGCGCTCCGCCAAGCCCATAAGCTGCGGACGTGTCAGCTCCGGCGAGGGCATGAAATGCGTGAAGCCCATGCCGATAAGCTCCGTCGCCGCGGCGGAATTAAAGGCGTTCATGCCAATGCCCGCTATGCGGATGGGGAGGTCCCTGCCCATCTCCCATTCGCTTATATTGTTCGCCTCCACGCCCGAAAATACGCCGCTTGAAAGGAGCCTTTCGTAAGCCCCCCGCGAGCGCTCGGTCATTATCACGTTCGGCAGTATCAAAACGAGCTTCTTGCCGGGCTTTTTAAGCTTCTCGGGATCGGTCTCCCCCGGGAATACGGGATCGATGCCGATGATATCCGCGGGCTCGTTTGCGCAGCTCAAGTCCCTCACGCGGAGGTATCTGATCGGCTCCCCTGCAAACGCGCCGGCGGGGCGGATATTCCTTTCGACCGTTTCAGCCGTTATTTCGGGCTTTTCACCGGGCGAGCCTATAATACTGCGGGAGAGCTTTTCCGCCGCCTCGCGCCGCATGGCGTTGACGGCGGAAACGGGTACGTAGCCCGATCCCGCGATCTCGTGCGTCTCCAGATAAAACGGAGTGCCGCCGAGCTTTTTAAGCTGCTCGGCGAGCCTTCCTAAGTCGATCGGCTTGTTGGGCGCTTCGCAAACGGGGCCCGCGGCCTTTGCCGAGAATCCTTCGGAAACCAGCGTAAGCTCTGCGCTTCTGCCGACCTCGAGCGAAAGATATGCGCCAAGCGGGCGCGTTTGCCTGTCCTGCCGCACGCTCTCATGCGCCTCGGCGATCAGCGCCTTATCGGGCTTCGCGCGGCCGACGTGCCCCGTCGTGACGGAATCGCCGGTCAGGTGCGCGGTGGAGAATTCGCCGCGGTTGAATATCTTAAACAGCTTCCCCTTCGGGTCCGGCACGGGCTCGCCGTCGAGCGCGGCGCGGTAAATTCGCGTGACGGTCGCAACGTATTCGGGGCTCTTCATCCTGCCCTCTATCTTAAGGGAGCAGATCCCCGCGGCGGCAAGCTCGGGCAGCATATCGAGCATCATTATGTCGTTTGTCGAGAGCGCGAACTCATCCTGCCCGGCGCGCGATGAAAGCACCGTCGCGTTTTTGCGGCAGGGCTGGGCGCAGGTGCCGCGGTTGCCGCTCCGCTCCCCCGCCATGGAGGAGTACAGGCAGCTCCCGGAGAAGCCCATGCAGAGCGCTCCGTGGCAGAAAAACTCAAGCTCCACGGGGCTTGATTCGTGCATACGTCGGATCTCGGAAAGCGGGACCTCCCTTGCGAGCACCGCGCGGGAGACGCCGCTTTTTTCGCAGTAACGAAGCCCGCCGACAGAGTGTATGCCCATCTGCGTGGAGGCGTGCACCGTAAGAAGCGGCAGCTCCTTCCTAATGAGCGCGGCAAGCCCTATATCCTGCACGATCACCGCGTCCGCATGAAGCGAATAAAGCAGCGCGGCAAAATCGAGCGCGGCTTCAAGCTCCCTGTCGAGGAGGAGCGTATTCAGCGTGATATGCGTTTTTACCCCGCGCAGGCGGCAGAAATCGATCGCTTCGCGCAGGGCGTCGCCGGTAAAATTCGCCGCGGCTTTACGCGCATTGAAAGCGCCGCCGCCGAAATAAACGGCGTCCGCTCCGTTCCTCACCGCTGCGATGAGGCATTCCATATTCCCCGCGGGGGCCAACAGTTCCGGTTTGTTCATCATTCAAAAAACAGGGGCGGAAATGATCCGCCCCGGGTGGTCTGATCGCGTGAAAGCCGAGCCTGAAATCTCAGACTCCGACGGGCTTTTTGCGTTCAAAGGGGCGCTTGACGGGCGGGGTAACGGTCTTCTCCTCGCCAGTGCGAAGGCGCGTAAGCTCCGCTATCTTCTTATCGACGTCGGCATGCGCGGCGTTAAGGGACCTGAGCTCGTCCGCCATTTCGAGCATGGCGAGCAGCGTGCAGCGCGAGGTGCTCTGCTGCGGGAACCGCTCCTGCATGAGCCTTATGCGGCGGTTGACCTCCGCCTCGGAAGCGCGCATTTCATCCACGCTCCCCGCGGTGATGCGGAATTCCTGCCCTGCAAGATTCAAAACCATTCTGTTCTTTTCCATTGTCATGCTTCCTCCCGCATATTTCTACATAAATTATAATACCACGAAAACGGCGGGAATGCAAGGGAATTCAAAGCGATATCCGCCCTTTGAGTGAAAAAAGGGAGTCCCCCGCGGGAACTCCCTTTAAGATCGTTTCTTAATCGTCGTCATCGTCGTCATCGTCGTCGTCATCGTCGTCATCGTCGTCATCGTCATCGTCGTCGACGTACACGACGCCGTCCTCTATGCGGGCGGTCTCCTTACGCGGAGTGACGAGCTTGATGAACCAGCGCAGCACGGGGATCAGCAGGAACGCGACCCAGGTGGGATGCCAGATGCCGAACATGATGCCCACGAAGAGGTACGCGCCGATGATCAGCATCTCCCACGGGAAGCGGCGGAGCCACCTTGCGCCGACGCGCTTGTTCACGGAGGAGGCGATGGAGCTGAACATGGGCACCGTAAAGAACAGGAGCCAGCCGGCCTGCCATGCCTTCGCGCCGAATATGAACCCGAGCGCGAGGTAAACGATCACCATTATCAGCGAGTAGACGCCGGTCGAAAGGCCGACCTTGCCCACCTTGCCGTGCACGGCGGCGGATATCGCAAAGTAGAGCGGTATCGCAAGCAGCATCAGCCAAAGCGGATGCCAGAGCTTCATCGTAAGGCCGAGGGCGATATAAACGCCTATCACGACGACGGGCACTATAAGGTCGAGGGCGTTGAGCTTCTTGTTCTTTATCGCGTGCGCGACCGGGTAGTAGATGGGTATGGTCAGGAAGAGCAGCCATGCGGGGTGCCACGCCTTGAGCAGGAAGCCCAGGAGCAGGAACGCGCCTGTAACGAGCGCGGCGTAGGGGAAGCCGCCGAGGTTCACGCCCTTATTGACGGCGCCGTGCTTATCGATCTTCGGCTCCTTCCTGGTCTCGATGGTGGTCTTTCGGCCTTTTTCATCTATTATAGTGGTGTGCCAGAAGCCGTCCGCCTCGTCGTATGTCTTGTTTACGTAACGGCGCTTGCCGTGACCGTCCGTGCTGTTCCACTCCTCATGCACGGTCTCGCCGTTTTCGGTGAACGTGACGCCGTCGTCGTCCACGGTAACGCGGTCGTTGGGGTCCAGGTCGACGCGCTCGCCGTCCTTGCCGTCGTGCACGCGTATGCCGTCCCAGCCGACGTGCACGTGGGAGCCGTCGTCGTCCACTACGTTTATGCCGTCGCGGAAGCTGATGTTCACGCGCTGGCGGGCGTCGGTATTCGCGTCCTCCGCCTGCGCTTCATTATTATTATCGCCGCTGTCGGAAGCGGACTCGCGCTCCGGCATGGGGATCTCCTCATCCGTGGCGAGGAGCTGATCGAGCGATACCCCGTAAAGGCGCGAGAGCATTATAAGGTTGTCCGTGTCGGGAGAGGACTCCGCACGCTCCCATTTGCTGACTGCCTGACGCGACAGCCCGAGCTTTGCGGCAAGCTCCTCCTGGGAGAGGCCGTGCGCCTTGCGAAGCTGTACCAGCCTGTTTGCGATCTCAATGTTCATGGTTTTTTGTCCTTTCGTTTTGTTGACTGAATGATACCCTGTTTACGGTCGGTTGCGCAAGCAAATCTGCTTTTCAAATTATAATCCAAAGCGGTTTTTTTTGTCAACTTTTGGTTGCAATCGCTTATTTTGCGGGAAAAACGGGCGGTAGGGACAAAAAAGGCTCCCCTGTTTTACGGGGGAGCCGACAGGCTGTGAAGCCCGGTGATCTCAGGGCGCGCCGCCCCTTCGGGACCGCGTCACATGCCCAGCGCGATCCTTGCGATAAGCGTGGAATCGTACGCGTCGACATTGCCGTCGCCGCTGACATCGGCGTTCGCGACGCCGCGGTCGGAGAGCTGACCGCAGTTCACCAGATACGCGTTGAGCGCGGTAACGTCGCGCATGTCGATCGAGCCGTCGCAGTTGACGTCGCCAAGGAGCACCGCGGGAGTGACCTCGTCCTGCTCGAGCACCACGGTAACGTTGAGGTTCTCATAAATGGGCTGCGTCATATCATAGGGCAGACCGTTCACAAAGTAGGTGTAAACGAAGCCGCTTGGCGCGGTGGGGAGCGGGACCGTCTCGCCCTTTGCGATCTCCACGACGGCGGTATAGTCGCCGGTAAACGTTACGGTAACGGTCTGGTCCTCGCCTACGATCCTTACCGTGACGGTGCCGAATGCGACGCCGTCATATTTCACCGTGAGCACGTAGACGCCGTTCACTGCGCTGTCGAATGCGGGCTCCCAGGAATAGGAGATATGCGCGCTCGTCCAGGCGACGCTCGTTTCAGCCGCGGAACGGCTCGAACGGTAGCTGATGGTCGTGCCGGCCTGTATGTCGCTCATGCCGAAGTTCTCGGTGTTCTCCGCAACGTAATAGGTGGAGCCGTTCAGCGCCGCCTGCGCTACCGCGGGAGCGTACACGTAGCAGGTGCCGGAGGTGGTGGATACCCTCCACCCGCTGCTGTACGAGAGGTAGAGCTTGGTCGTCTGACCGCCGGGACCGCCGGGGCCGCCGGAGCTTGCGGGCGTCGTGGTGATCTGCGCCGCGCTGCCGGAGGCGTTGACCTCCCATACCTTGGCGTTCGATACGTCGGTCGTCGTGCCTATTGTGTAGCTGGAGGACCAGCCGGAGCTCGACTGGGTGTAGGTCAGGTAATAGTTCGTTCCGCTGACCGTGGTGTAAAGATGGGAGTTCTCATCCATGTACCAGGTGTTGCTCTCGCCCAGCGTGCCGAAGGTGTAGCCGCCGGAGACGCTTGAAAGGGTGCTCGTCACGTTCGATACGGAGCCGGAAGCGGCAAGGGTGTTCACGCTCGTCGAGGCGGAGGTGTTGGTTATGACGTAGCGGCTGCCGGAGCCCATGCTCGTCACGCGCTCAAACACGTTCGTATCGCCGGTATCGAGATCCACCCAGGGGGTGATGCTCACGCCGGAGCCGGTCGCCGTGCCGGTCTTGGCGCTCGTGGAGCCGTTGATGTAAAGGTAATAGGTGTTGCCCGAAACGAGCGCGGGATGGCTGAACACGAGGTAGGATGCCGTGTTGGAGGAGCTTGCGAAATACGCCTGGGTGCTCTTCAGCACGTTGCCGGAGCCGTCCTTTATGACGATGGAGTAGCCGGACTTGATGGAGAGGTTCTTGAACTCCACGTAGATACCCGCGGAGGGAGAGCCCTGCATCTGGTTCATGCCGCAGCCGAGGGTCACGCCGCCGTAAAGCGCGAGGGTATCCTCGGTATCGAGCGGGTCGTTGGAGGTGTTGGAGGCGGAGTAGACCTCGAGATCGCCGCCGCGGAAGTACGCGCCGCCGTTGGAGTCGATGCCGTCGCCGCCGGAGGTGTACAGGCGGTAGACGCCGCCGTACTCGTTGATCGTGAAGTGGTAGTTCGAGGTGTTCTTGTTCGCGGCGTTGATAACGTCATCCGTCGAATAGATGGTCGCATAGCCGGAGTTGAGCACGATGTCCGCGCCCTCGAAGCCCTCGTAGCAGTTGTTGATGGTAAGGTGGATGAGCTCGTCCGAAGCGCCGCGGTAGCCGAAGGTGAGCACCTTGTCGGCATGGACGCCGTCGTCACGGGTGGAGATGGTGTAGGTGCCGCCCGCGATGGTGATATTGCCGTCGGAATGGATAGCGTCATCCGGAGTGGAGATGGTGAACGTGCCGCCGACGAGCAGTGTCTCGAGCTCGGACTTGACGGCCTTTGCGCTGGGGGTGGTCTCCAGATCGCCGTTATACGAGGTGTTGGTGTGGCCGTTCGCGCAGGTGATGTTGAACGTGCCGCCCTCTATATAAAGGTTGAAAGCGGAAATGCCGTCGCCCGTGGTGTTGAGAATGAACGTGCCGCCGAAGATATTGACGTCGCCGGAGGTCTCCGTTCCGTCCTCGGCCTTTACGCCGTCGCCCACGGCGGTGATGTTGAACGAACCGCCGGAGATATTGACCTCCTTACGGGCGAGTATGCCCTCGTCCCCGGAGTTGATCGTGATATCGCCGCCCGTCACGTAAACGGTGCCAAGGACTTCCGTATCGTCCTCCGCCTTTATGGCGTCGCCGTCGGTGGTGGTGATGGATACCGTGCCGCCGGAGATGAGCATTTCATTCTCGGTGGAAAGGCCGCTGTTGGGAGCGGTGACGGTGAGCGTGGAGCCCGCGACGGTAAGGTAAGCGTTGGCGCCGACCTTAACGCCGTTCTTGGCCGCGGCGACTATATTGAGCGTGCCGCCGCCGGCGATGGTGATGTTGGAGGCCGTCTTGCCCTTTATGACCGCGCTCTCGGCGTAGTACGGGTTGGAGCCGTCGCCGCCGTCGGTCGTGGGACCGTAGGTGTCTGCGTTGTTGACCGCGCTGTCGGCAAGGGTGTTGACCGTGCCGGTAAGGCAGTTGATGTAGACCGCCGCGGTGGAATCCTTCTTAACGGTGATCGCGGAGGTGAACTGGCTCTTCATATTGAGGCCGTCAAGGAGTATCGTCGCGTCCTTGGTGGCTTCCTTCTTTACAACGATATCGGCGTAATCGCTCGAGCCGCTGAAGGCGTAGACGCCGCCCTTCTTCTTGATGCCGATATTGAGCTCGTACCCGCTCGCGACGGTGTAGACGGAATTGCCGTTTGCGTCGGTCGAAACGGTCATTTCGCCGGTGCCCTCCGCGCCGGTGA
>CAMZAY010000042.1 GCA_947304365.1 uncultured Clostridia bacterium
AGCTCAGGCGCGAAAACCTTTCCGTAATGGATAAGTGGATACTCTCCAAGCTCAACACCCTCATAAAGAAGCAGGACGAATACCTGTCCACCCTCCATATAACCGAGGCGGGCAGGGAGCTCAACGCGTTCGTCGACGATCTTTCCAACTGGTACGTGCGCCGCGGGCGCGAGCGCTATTGGGGCAAGGAGATGACCGCCGACAAGGAGGCGGCTTACATGACGCTCTACACCGTGCTTGAAACGATGTCGAGGCTGACCGCGCCGTTCACCCCGTTCATGGCGGAGCAGATGTATCAGAACATCGTCCGCACCTGCGATAAGAACGCCCCCGAAAGCGTGCACCTTTGCGATTATCCCGTCTGCGACGAGAGCTTTATCGACGAGGAGCTTGAGAAGGACATGGAGGCGGTCTACCGCATAGTCGTTCTCGGCCGCGCGGCAAGGGCACAGTCGAATATCAAGAACCGCCAGCCCCTCTCCTGCCTCTACGTGCAGGGCACGGAAAAGCTGCCCGACATGTACTCCGAGATAATCGAGGGCGAGCTCAACGTAAAGGCGGTCGAGTTCGTACAGGACGCCTCGAAGTTCATCACCTACCGCGTAAAGCCGCAGCTCAAGCTCCTGGGGCCGCGTTACGGCAAGCTGCTGCCCAAGATCAACAACTACCTCCAGAATACCGAGGGCGTCGGCAACGCCTGCGTTGCGGCGCACGCCGCGGGCAAGGCGTTCGAGTTCGAGCTCGAGGGGCAGACGATAAGCCTGAATCCCGACGACGTGCTCGTCGATACCGTAAAGAAGGAGGGCTTCTCCTCCGTTTCGGAGAAGGAGCTGACCGTGGTGCTCGATACGACCCTCACCGATGCGCTCATCGAGGAGGGCTACGTCAGGGAGCTCGTCTCCAAGGTGCAGACGATGCGAAAGGAAGCCGGTTATAACGTGACCGATCACATCAGGCTGTGGTTCATCGCCGACAAGCAGCTCAGCGCAGTCATCTCCAAAAACATGGATTCGATAATGGCGGATACGCTTGCGGTCGGCATCACCTGCAGCGGCATAGACAATAACGACGACGTTCCCGAAACCATCGAGCACGGCAAGCCCGGCTGGTACGGCTTTGCCGGAGAAAACGTTTACGTAAAGGGTTGTGATATCAACGACAAGAACGTTGGCATCGCGATCGAAAAGCAATAAGTTTTAAGGGGGCTTTCAAAGCCCCCGATCTTTAACGTATGAAAAGAACAGCCGTGATCCTCCTCGTCCTCATCGCGCTTGCCGCATTCGGCGGGTGCGTTTCGGGCAGCGAGATAAAAAACTATAACGCCGGCGTCGCCGCGTACGAGGCGCACGATTTTATGACCGCGAAGGCGTATTTCACCGCGGCGAACGGCTATGGCAACTCGCCCTCATACCTTTCCGCGATCGCGGAGTACGAGCGGCTTTATCTCGATGCGCTCGCAAAGTTCGACGCGCGTGATTACAACGGCGCAAGGGCGGGCTTTTCCGCCATATCGGAATTCGGCAATTCCGCCGAGTACGCCGCCTTTATCGATTCGCTCGCCGCGCGTTATAACGAGGGGATGACCGCCTTCAAGGCGGAGGATTACCCCCTTGCATACGAAAGGTTTATTCAGTCCATGGGCTTTAAGGACGCGGACGAATACGCCGAGCGCATTAAGAAGCTGGAGATCAACTACCTGACCGCGATGGAGTATTACGATAACGGCGACCTTCTTGCCGCGCTCGAGGCGTTCGAGAGGATCGGCGTGAATTACCGCGATACGAACGCGAAGATAGCGGAGCTTACCGCGCTGATCGGAGAGAACGGCGTAATAATGAAGCAGCTTCTCTCACGCTTTACCGAAAGCTGCGACGGGACGAACGAAGCCCTGACCGTCACCGTTTCGGAGATGACCAAGGCGGGCTTCGTCGCAAGGGCGTCGAACGGGCTGCTGATCACCGGCGGCACGGACGAGGACGGTTATATCCGCCAGCTCTCCTTCCGTCAGGACAGGGATCTGCTCAAGATGCTCGGCGAGGAGGGCTCGATAAGGCTCTTCGCGCACTGCATACACGCGCTTGCCGACGACGGCGAAACGTTCGACGATATCCTTAACGATATCGACCTCTATTTCGAGGGCTCGCGCACGATAGGCGGGTTCCGCATAATGCTCGACGAGGACGGCTTCGGCGGCGAAACGCTGACCGCGGCGAAAAAATAAGCCGGGAACGGATAAAGGAATAAAAAAGCAGGTATTGGGCCGAACCAATACCTGCTTTTGTTTTATCCGATCACAGCTCGTTCAAACGGAACGGCGCGTCGATCCTTATTACGGAGCCGTTGAGCCGTTCAAGATATGAGCCCTTCGGGAATTCAAAGCCTATCTTTACCGCCGCCAGACAGAGCGGCGCGTTTTTTCTGTACTTTTTATACGCGCTGTCACGGTTGAAATCACGGTCGCCGTATTTGTCGTCGCCGAGTATGGGGCAGCCGATATGCGCGAAGCTCGCCCTTATCTGATGCGTGCGGCCCGTAACAAGCTCCGCCTCGACGATCGAAACGCCGTTATCCGTTTGGCAAATATGGTACTTCGTTTCCATTTCTGCGGCGCCGTTCACGGGGGAATCGAACAGCCTGACCGATCCCCGCGCGGGATCCTTGACGGCATAGAATTTAAGCGTGCCGAAGCGTTTCCCCTTCTCCGTTTCGGGAACGCCCCTGACTATCGCCCGGTAGGATTTCTTTATCGTGCGGAGGCGCATGGCTTCGTCGAGCGCGTCCTTCGCCTTTCTGTTCCTTGCGAATATGACGAGCCCCGAGGTCTTCGCATCAAGCCTGTGCACGGGATATGCCTCTATCCCCGAGGACGCTATGCGGGATTCGAGGGTATCCTCTCCCCCGTCGGCGTTCGCAACGGTAACGCCTGCGGGCTTGTTGACAACCAACACGTCCTCATCGGAATACACACAGCTGACGCCCGACGTCAAAAGGCGCATCTCGTCCCCAAAGCTCCGCCACGCGCCGCCCTCGGGAAGCGCGGTGAAGGTCATCCTTTCATGCGTGGTGGGGTGCTCGAACGACAGGGAATACGCGAACAGCGCTATCTGCTGACCGGGACGCGCATCGGGATTGTACTTCTGATCGCCCCAGATCGGATTGCCGCCGTGCGAAAGCTGCACGCGGATCTGATGATGCCGCCCGGTGTGGAGCTTAACGTCGACGAGCGAGAGCCCGCCTTTGACCGAAACGGTGCGGCATTCGAGCACGGCTTTCTTGGCGCCCTCGGTCCCCTCCGGCACGACGAACGACTTGCGCTCCGCCTCGTCCTTTTTGAGCCAGTTCGTGCAGTAAATATCCACATGGGGAAGCGGCTCCCCCTCGACTATCGCGGCGTAGCGCTTTTGGGCGCCGGCGTTGTATTTATCCGCAAACTGCGGCATTAGGCGGGACGCCGCCTTGCTCGTCCTGGCAAAAACCATTACGCCGCCGACGGGTCTGTCCAGCCTGTGGACGAGCCCCAAATAGACCTCGCCCGGCTTATCGTATTTCTCCTTGACGTATGCCTTAAGCGAAGTCAGTAAGTCGATATCGCCCGTCTCATCCCTCTGGACGGGCATGTTGACGGGCTTGACGACGACGAGTATGTGATTGTCTTCGTAAAGGATGTGCATGGGAACAGTTTATTTCTCCGGGATGGGACGCCCGCCCTCAAGACCGCCGCAGACCCATCTGCCCGTCGCGCCGCAGGGCAGAACGAGCTTATCCCGCGTGATGGGAAGCCCGACCTCCTGCGAGTCGACGCTGCCGCCGCGGTCCTTCAATGCGACGGTGAGCACGTCTTTAAGCACCGTGGGAGCCAGGCCCGTGGTGTAGGAATTGATAAGGAAGAACGCGGCGTTTTCGGAGAGGAGCTTTACCGCCGCCTCCACAAGGGGATAGAGCCCCGTTTCGATGCGCCACATCTCGCCGTCGGGACCGCGCCCGTAGCTCGGCGGATCCATGAGTATGCCCTCATAGAAATGGCCGCGGCGCGCCTCCCTGAGGACGAATTTCATACAGTCGTCCACTATGAAGCGGACGGGCTTATCCTGAAGCGAGCACTCGGCAAGGTTCTGCTTCGCCCATTGGACGATGCTCTTCGCCGCGTCGACATGCACGACCTCCGCCCCTTCCGCCGCGAGCGCGCAGGTAGCGCCGCCGGTGTACGCGAACAGGTTGAGCACGCGGAAGGGCTCCCCGGGATGCTCCGCCTTGAAGCGGCGCACGGCCGAGCGCATGAAATCCCAATTGACCGCCTGCTCCGGAAAGAGGCCGGTATGCTTGAAGCCCGTGGGACGCACTATAAATTTAAGATCGCGGTAACTCACGTTCCACGATTCGGGAAGATCCTTATTGTATTCCCAATACCCGCCGCCGGTGGAAGAGCGGTTGTATTTCGCGTCCACCCTTCGGGTATCGCGCATGGGCCATACAGCCTGCGGGTCGGGACGGAGCAGCGTGACGGAGCCCCATCTCTCGAGCTTGTCTCCGCCGCCGGCGTCGATTATCTCATAATCCTTCCAGCCTGATGCAATGTACATGTTTCACCTTTTATACGCCCGGGATAAAGCCCAGGAGGAAGTTGGAATAGTAGAAGAACCTGGCCATCTTGCTTCCCTCCACAAGATCTCTGACAACGTCGAAGGGGAGCACGGTGAGCACTATCGGACAGACCATGAAGAACAGGAACACGGCAAGCACGCCCCTTATGAGACCTGCGCCGAGCGCGGCGGGGATCTCCACCTTTTTGAGCACGGGGAGCGGCTTTGCGTAATTCACCCAGCCGAGCACGAAGGCAAGCACGAGGCGAAGCGCCATGAACAGCACGAGGAACACGAGTATGTTGATAGTGACGAGCACCATCGTCTGGTTGAAGTAATCGCCGAGCGTGGATACCCCGGAGGACTCGAAAGCGGCGTCCGTGACGTTGGTGCGGATACGCTCGTCCATGGGGAACGGCACTTCGGAACGCTCATAGATCTCCTCAAGCTCGGCATTGGGGATCTCCGTTATGTTCTTTTTGATGTATTCGACGTCGTAAATATTCTCGCTGCCCTCGGTATAATAGAGCATCGTATTGAAGAGCTTTTCGTTCTGCTCCACCTGGAACGCCATGAGCGGAGTCATAAGAAAAGCGAACACGACGCATACCGCGTAAAGCAGTATGTCTATCGCCGTGTAGACGAAGCCCTTGTATAAGCCCGCGAGCATGAAGAGGGCGAGTATTGCCAATACGGCAAGATCGAGTATGTTCATTTGCCTACCGACAGGAGAACGTATTCCCCGCTCCTTTCCATAAGGATATGGTGCTCATCCAGTTTTTCGGAGGAAGCCGTTACGCCCACGGGCAGCGGGGCGGATTCGACAAGCTTGCCCTTGTTGGAGATGAGCTTTAAGCCCGAGCCCGTAACTATTACGAGCGAGCCGTTTACAAGATGGCAGCCGACCGTACCCTCCGGAACGGATACCGATACGGCGGTCTCCCCTGCGACGTCCTTCTGCGATACGGTGAGTATGCGCAGCGACGGCGCCTGACTGAGATCGGATGCGCTCCTCGGCATGAGGAGGAGCACCGGCGAATCGCCCGTGAGTGATCTGTCGATCACGCGGTAGCCGTAAAGCTGCACGCGGTAGACCTCACGATTGGCGGCGGCGGAGTAGCGTATCAGCGAATCCGTGCCGACTATGAACACGCTGGAGCCGGTGAAGAAAACATCCTCCACGAGCTGATCGGAGACCGTGATAACGCCCGTCGAGCTCATACGGTCAAGATCGAAGGTGGTTATGGTGGTCCTCGGCGAGCCGCTGTCCGTATCGAGCTCCATCAGCCAGAGTGTTGAGCCCGAAGCCTCGCTGAAGCCGAAGTTCACGAGCCTGCCCGCGGCGAACGGGAAGTCGTAGATCTGCTGGCCGTTAAGGCCGTAGACCGTGACGGTCTCATCCCCGTTGGGACGCCTTGTGCAGGCGGCGGCGTGCGCCTTGCCGCAGCGGAGCGCGATTACCTCCCCCTCCGGCTCGATATCAAAGGGCGCGTCGACTATCTGCACGGCGTTCTTTGAATAGACCGCCTTTATCCCGGCCGAGCCGGCTATGCCGGTTGGCGCGGCCGTGAGCGGACGGGTGAAATTGTTATCCTCATCCTTGAAGCTGTAAAAATACAGCGAGCCGCCGCGCACATACATTATGCCGTCGCCCGTGCCGCGAATAAGCTCCGAAGAGGTGAGCGGAAGCGTCCTTGTAATGAGCTGGGCGCCGCAGCTCTTCGCAGTCAGCGCAGCGAGCACGGCTGCGCCGGCAAGCGCTATAAGGCTTATGACGACGACCGCTATTCGCAGCGCCGTTTTTTTACTGTCTCTTACGACCAGTCTCCGCCTTTTGCGGGGCATATTACCACTTTACCTTTCCCGGCGGTAAGCCCGCCGAAAACATCACAAACTCATTCCGCCATGCGCGGGAGCATCATGCGAAGCGCCCCGGGAAGCACCCTGTAAACCGCCGGCGCGTTTTCGCCCAGCTCGCCGTCGAGCTGCATGGGAGCTTTTTCACACTCGATCGAGACTTCCTTCGCCTTGAAATAGAGCACGGGTTTTTTGCCGAGGTGCCTGCCCTTCACATAGAGGGGGAACAGCGTAAGGAATCTGAACAGACTGACTTTTCTTACAACGCACACGTCGAAGTATCCGTCGAACGGATCGGCCTCGGGACAGACGGCTATGCCGCCGCCGAAATGAGAGCCGTTCCCAACTGACAGTAAAAGCACCGTTTCATCTATGACTTTGCCGTCCGCAACGAGCCTGACGGGCACCTTGTTCAGCGGGAACAACGACTTAACAATGCCTATCAGATAGGGCAGCATGCCGCGAAAGCGGCCCTTGTACTTTTCGGTATTGATCACCACGTCGACATCAAAGCCGAGACCGCCCACATTTATGAAGGGCTTATCCCCGGCCATGCCCATATCGACCGGACGCGCCTCGCCGCCGATCACTGTCTCCGCCGCCTTGACGGGGTCCGTCGGCATAGAGACCGCCCTTGCAAAATCGTTGCCGGTGCCGAACGGGCAAAGACCCATCACGGCGTCGTCATATTTATACAGCGCCGACGCGATCTCGCTCAACGTGCCGTCGCCTCCGACGGAAACGATGAACCTTTCGCCGTTGGCATAGGCCTCTTCTGCAAGCTCGGTGGACTGATTTGCCCTTTCTGTGAAGACGCAGCCGAATTCAACGCCCTTGTCATTTAGATACTGCTTTACGATCTTGAATTTATCCATAGCCGCGCCGCCGCCGGCTACGGGATTGACTATAAAATACGGTCTCATAAGAGAGTATTGACCCCCATATTATTCAAATCCAACTTATATTGTACTACAAATAACTCCAAAAGTACAGAGGCAGTTTTGTTTGCCGCGGGGACTTGAAAAAGGTTTTGAAAAAGGGTATAATTAAAGATGCGGCGTGTGTGCCGCGTCCTGAATAAAACTATTATTATCGGAGGTTTTCGTTATGGATCCCAAGTATCAGAATAACGCCGGTCTCGCGGTTCCCGAGATCATGTTCCCCGCAAAGGGCGTCGACCTTTCCAAGTGGGCCTGCGTCGCGTGCGATCAGTACACCTCTCAGCCCGATTATTGGGAGGGCTGCGAGAAGGTCGTCGGCGACGCTCCTTCCACGCTTCGCATAATGCTGCCGGAGATCTATCTTGACAAGCCCGGCGAGGCGGAGCGTATCGCCGCCATAAGGAAGACCATGGACGAATACATGGCAAACGGCACCCTGCAGAATCTCGGTCAGGGCTTCATGCTCACCCGCCGCACCGTCGACGGCAAAACGAGGACGGGTCTCGTAGTGGCTCTCGATCTTGAGTGCTACGATTACAACAAGGGTTCCACCACCCTTATAAGGGCTACCGAGGGCACTATCGTTGAGCGCATACCCCCGCGTCTTCGCATCCGCGACGGCGCTCCCCTGGAGCTGCCGCACATCCTCGTGCTCATCGACGACGAGAAGAAGAGCGTTATCGAGCCCATCTACGAAGCGGTAAAGAACAACGAGAAGTTCTATGATTTCGAGCTCATGCAGAAGGGCGGTCATATCGAGGGCTGGTTCA